>JAIPFG010000225.1 GCA_021736745.1 Pseudomonadales bacterium | reverse complement strand
AGATGGAAATGATGTCGAGGAGAGCGTATGGTTTTAGAAACTTTGAGAATTACCGGCTAAGAGTGCTGGCCCACTGCGGGTGGGATGGTATTATCAACCGGGTTTGATGAGTGCTATCCCCCGATAATGGAGTAGAGCCAACTAAACCCAGACCCATGAAAAACGAAACGGAAACACAAGAATAGATTGGAATACACTTCCGACAAACAAAAACAATGCCTTTACCAATATCCGACTCGCTCCACCGGTCTTGGAAACAAAAAATAGCATGGGCCGATACAGAATAAAGTAGGCTACCCCGATCCCTCCAGGTACGCTGCTGTCATACACGGTATGAATATCGAGGTAAAACCTCCGATCATAAAGAAAATACCGAGTGCAATGATTGGCGCGACAGCCACAGATAACGAAAAGGAAATTAATAACTGGGATGGTATTATCAACCGGGTTTGATGAGTGCTATCCCCCGATAATGGAGTAGAGCCAGAGTTAAATGGCGGACCGGACGGGGCTCGAATCCGTTAATAGTGTATTTGCATGTTTCTGGATGGATTTAACTTATTGAAATATAAAGACTAATATATTTTACTTTCATAGTAAAACACACTAAACCAAGGTAGCTTGGATACAAAATTGGATAAAATTCCATACCTGCAAACGTTACCTTGATAAGGACTGTGTCTCGACAAAATGAGGCTAATGCACTATTACTGGCCAATGGTTTGCACTCTATTCGGGAGAAGGATGAGCTGTTCCCGCTAGATACTGATATTCGCCAACTACCCTTGAATTAAGAACCTCGGCGCGAGAAAATAAATTGTAAAAGCCGATTGATATTTTCAAGTGATCTGGCGAGATTACTCCCATGCTATGGCCGTAGTCGGGATACGGGACATCCATGCATGGTGTTCTTTAACCGGGGTGGTGAGCCTTTGACGTTTGGCTCGCTCGTTAAACTGATCGTGCCAAGAAACCTTTTAGACTGGTTGGGGCCTCCTGGCTCCAGCAAGTCGGCCCTAATGGTATATGTCCTATTACAGGTCGCGGCGATTTACGGTGAGCGTATTTACATCATTAAACAAGAGGGAACGTTCAAGCTATTTGGTGATTACTGCAAGTATTTTGGATTAAGAGTCAATCAAATCACGCTCCACCCAAAGGAAGGCGTCAGCCTACCGCCTTTTGCGGATGCCTATGAAATGCTCCAACGTTAAAGAGCCCAGCAGGCAGCATTTGATGATGAGGCGTCACAGGATGTATTAGACAAGAGTAATGATAACGAAGAGCATGATCTGTTGGGTTAGATGGAGCTGAAAGCCCGTATCATGATCACGGGGGTGATGCCAAGGAAGATGCAATGACACGGGCTGGTCGTTTAACCATCCGCAAAGCGATTATTCAGGCCGCAGAAGAAAAACATGCATCGGGTAGCCAAGACATTGTGTTAACTGAGTACGTTGTTAATGCGCTCAATAAATCAGGAACCCCAAAGCGTAGAGAGAGCGCCAAAGATATGGCTGATGCGATGGCATTGTAATGTTCTGGTACAGCAGGGCACTTTTTCATCGACCCGGCAAGGCTTGGCTAGAGGCAGATGTCACTATTTTCGAGATAAGCATACTGGCCAACGAAAGCTATAAAGACCAATTGGCCCTTGGGTTTATGGGGTTGATGAATCAAATTAATGGCATGATCGAGAGTGAGCAATACTATCATCGCCCGACCTTTGTTTTAGGCGACGAAGCACACTTGATTACCACCACTCCATATTTCTGGTCAAGATCGTTAAAATGTGGCACAAGTTCGGTGCCTGGTCACGGTTGGCGACACAGAATCTGGAAGACTGTCCCGGTGCCGCTAAAAAACTGCTCAGCATGTTCAAATAGTGGATTGCCATGGTCTGTCCAAAAGAAGAGATCGAGCAATTATCACGCTTTAAATATCTGGCGGAGGAGCAAAAAGGCATGCTTCGAGCCGCAAGAAAGGAGCCTGAAAATTATACCGAAGAAGTTGTGCTTTCAGATAATACTCAGTGCTTATTTAGAAACGTGCCGTTAGCATTGGTCATGACCGAAAAGCATGAAAACCGCAGCAAGCTGAAATTATGAAACCCCATCACTGCTCTGAATTGGAGGCCGTATTTGAATTAGCATCCGCGTTAGAAAATAAATAAAGTCAGCTTATTGTTTGTCCCGACAAGACTCGTTAGGGAATTCCAACTCTATTGTTGTATGCGATAAGCCATAAGGAACTAGAAGTGTTGCTATCTCACCCTTTATATTGGCCTGAACTAAAGCGTCAACAGGATTATTAAGGGTAAGGTGAGCGGTTAGAACATAGTTATTACCATCAAGTGGCCAGAGGTGAATATGATGAATGTCACTAACATAGGTTAATGATTGCAGGTCATTTATGATTTTTAACCGAATTGCCTTATCAGGTGTTGCCTGTAGAAAAATCCGAATGGTAGCAATAAGATTTTTCACCACATTAATTAAAATAAACAAGGTGAAACCGATTGATAATACTGGGTCCAAAATGGGAAGATCGACGAATAGTAAAATGATTGCAACAATGAGCACTGCGAGCCAACCAAGCACATCTTCAAGTAAGTGCCAGTTCAGAACACGCTCATTTAATGATTTACCCGCACTTAATTTATAAGCCGCAAAGCCGTTAACCAAAACTCCGAAGATGGCCAGGGCTATCATCCCTTCAGCATGTGGCATTTGTGGACTAAACAATCTTGGTACGACTTCGCTCAATACCCAAATTGAGCCACCAACGAGCACTACGCCATTGATTAGTGCACCCAGCAATGAAAATCGTTGATAGCCATAGCTGAAACTTTCATCGGCAGATTTGTCGGATACTTTGTTAAGCAACCAGGCTAGTCCAATGGACAAGCTATCACCCAGGTCGTGAACGGCGTCAACCATAATGGCTGTACTGTTGGTCAGCCAGCCGCCGATAAATTCAAGAATGCTAAAGCCGACATTGAGAAAGAAGGCCCAACCAATACGCCTAGAGGAATCATTGTTGTCACTGTGGGCGTGTTTATGCATCGTTAGCCTTCCGCTTTCATTTTTTCCAGATAGCTGGCGAGGTGTTTGTTTGCATCTTCTTTTGTTGGGAAAGGCCCTATATTTTCTCCACCTCTCATTAAAAAATACCATTGACTATTTATACAATTAATTCGATGCGTTCTGAAAGGAAAGTCTGCAATGGAATCATCTTCACATCGCATTATTAGTTCCTCAAGACGCTAGCACACATGAATCAATTTTGTTTTTCATGTGTGCCGACTGCCGGAATGAATCGGCGCTAGTCATTAGGGCCGTCACCAATAGGTAACGCTTGCTCTATGGGGCTAACATAAACCCAGCCGGAGATATTCAGGCCAATTCGTCCCGCTCTACGAATAATGCCGGTGACGTCATCGACTTGCGAATCTTCGCAGACCAATGATATTCGAACCTCAGAAATAACGACTCCGGCATCAGTAGAATAATCTTGTTCGGATTCGCTCAGTGGCTTTAAAGTACCTTTCACATCGAGCAGGGTTATATTTTTATAACCGGCATCACGCAGAGCTTCGACGACAGTGGCAGAACGGACATGGTGTATAAATGCTTTAATTTGTTTCATGATTTTTCTCCAAGATTTAATCGGTTGTTTTATAGTTGGGTAGTTGATCTGGCCATAGAGGAGATACTCCCTATGGCCAGTGTATGAGCCATTAAGATGCTAACTGATCCTCATTATTTTCAGTCATGCCTTTTGGTTTGCGGTAAGCCATCCGGTATAGGCCTGGTAGCACCAGTAAGGTTAATAGGGTGGAGGAGATGATGCCTCCTATGACCACTGTCGCTAAGGGGCGCTGTACTTCTGCACCAGTGCTGGTGTTAAGGGCCATTGGCAGAAAACCCAACGCAGCCACCAGGGCGACCATCAATATTGGCCGCAGTCGCAACATCGCCCCTTGTTGAATGGAAGTGTTGATATCGTCACCTTGTGCCAGCCTATCTCTACACCCCGATACCATCATTACGCCTGTCAGTACGGAAACACCACATAGGGTAATGAACCCTACGCCTGCAGTAATAGACAAGGGAATATCACGTAGCCAAAGTGCAATAACACCGCCAGTCAAGGCTAATGGGACACCACTAAAAACAAGTACTGCGTCTTTAGCTGAACCAAAGGTCATCATTAGCAGGGCAAAAATCATGACGAGCGTAACGGGTACTAACAGGCTTAATCGCTCAGTGGCGGACTGCAGTTGCTCAAACGTGCCACCGTATGCCAACCAATACCCGGGTGGTAAAGTCACTTGCTGCTCAATCTGCGCTTGCACATCGGCAACGAAACCACCCAAATCACGGCCTCGTACATTGGCACTCACCACCAAGCGGCGTTTGCCGTTTTCCCGGGAAATTTGGTTGGGTCCCGGAGCAAGCGTCAGCGTTGCTACTTCATTGAGCAGAACATAGCCACCTTGTGGTAAGGGTATTGGCAAACGCTCAAGTGCTCGTAAATCGTTACGGATTTGCTCCGTCACTCTGACAACAATAGTGAAACGCCTGTCACCCTCAAAGACCATACCGGCTTCTTCACCACCTGTCGCGGCCGCTAGTACGTCTTGAACATCGGCAACGTTAAGACCATAGCGATACAAAGCGGGTCGGTTGGCTTCGACTGACAATATGGGCAATCCGGAAACCTGCTCTACTTTAACCCCTTCTGCCCCTTCAATACCGTTGAGCACGGCGGCAATCTCCGTGCCTGATTTCAATAGCTGATCAAGGTTATCGCCGTAAATTTTTATACCAAGATCTGATCGCACGCCGGAGATCAGTTCGTTAAAACGAAGCTGAATCGGTTGGCTGACCTCGTAAGCGTTGCCGGGAATGAGTGCCAGTTTCTGCTGAAGTTCATCCAGCAACTGGGCTTTGGACTTATCGGGGTTGGGCCAGTCAGCGCGATCTTTTAACATCATATAGCCATCTGAAATATTTGGCCCCATAGGATCACTGGCAACTTCTGCAGTGCCGACTCGGGAAAAGTAGGTTTTCACCTCCGGTATTTCCAGAACAGCACGTTCGAGTTTAAACTGCATGTCTAGGGATTGAGTGAGGCTGGTGCCGGGAATTCGCAAAGCCTGGATGGCGATATCACCTTCGTCCAGATTGGGTATAAATTCGGTGCCCATTCTTGTGGCCAGCCCGCCAACGGCAATAACAAACAGTACAGCACCGATTAACACACCTAATCGAAATTTGAGTACCCAGGCTAAAATAGGGGAATAGGCACGTTTTGATTGTCGAACAATGATGTTGTCCTTTTCTTCTATATGGCCACTGAGCAACAATGCCACTGCAGCGGGTACAAAGGTTAACGAAAGCACCAGGGCAGACAACAAGGCAATAATGACTGCCATAGCCATGGGCGTGAACATTTTCCCTTCTACTCCGGTGAGGGC
>JAIPFG010000224.1 GCA_021736745.1 Pseudomonadales bacterium | reverse complement strand
CTTTTTCATAAGCAAATCAATTCAACCTTTCACCTTGGATTTTTCTTGCCTCGTTACAACAAGACAGCCGACAACGACCAATAGGGCACCCACAATACTTAAAGCATTTAAAGTATCTGCTGAAATATAGCGCGGCAACAAAATAGTGAATGTATTTTCATAGACCAACGTGGCTATTGGAATAAAAGCCAATAACGCACTACTTTTAGATGCTGGCCAATGAACCAGCGACTCACCAAAACAGATATAAGCGATCAATGAGGTCAATGTGCAGGCCGCCAGTAACCAAAGTTGCACTTGGTTAAGCTGCAGGATCACATCAATGTCGGCAACAGGAAAAAGCACGATTGCGCCCAGAGAATAACAGCAAAGCAGGATAAAAACCGGGGATACGGTACCCACCAGTAACTTTTGCGCTAAACCGTAGAAAATCCAGATTAAGGAGGCAGCTATCATATAAAAGATGCCAAACGCATAGTCACTGGCAAAAGAAAAGATTTCCACCAAACGATCATTAAAGAACAGGCATAAACCAAAAACAAATAGCAAGGTTCCACCCCATTGCCTCAAACTGAAAGCTTCTCGGAATAATAAAACGCTGACGATTAACAAAGTAATAGGACCCAGCTGGACAATAATCTGGCTGCTCCCGGCAGGAATATACTGTAACGCATCCATAAACATTACATGATTAACTAACAACCCCAGCACAGCACTCACCATCAAGCCATAATGCTTAGGTTGCAATTTCATCAATATGGGCGGCGTCCCTTTAAGCCCTAAATAAACACCGAGAAGAATAGTCGCCACAACAAAGCGATAAAAATTCAAGGTATAGGCATCAACCGTGTCCAGAAGGCCTTTGGATGACACGGGGAGCAAGCCCCAAAAGGCAACGGAAATTATCGCCAGTGTGGCACCCAGTTTTTGGTTTAATGCTGGCGCGTTAGACACAGTTTACTATCACTTTCTGATGATCCATGAGCAGGTACGCCAATATTTTGGGATGGATTTATGCCCCCTTATTGATAATCGCTATTAACTTTCAGGGTGGCCTTCCAGGTAAAAAGCCCGAACAAGTTCGGGCTTTTTACCTTCAAAAACAATTAAATTTGGTATTTAATTTTTAACCCGATAGTCCGCGGTCTTAAAATCAAAGCCGCCTTCTGTTCCTGATCATCGTCGAGAATATCAATCGCCTCATCTTCATCAAACAGATTTCTGACAAACAGCGATACGTGCCAGTTATCGGTTTTGATACCAAAATTCAGGTTTGCAACGCCATATGCATCAAGCTTATTGTAGAAAGGGCTTGCGCTATTGAATTCTGTCGCGCTGGAACCACGGTAGTTATAGTCAAGGTTGACCCGTCCTTCCACGGCGTCCGTTACCTGCCAATTATACGAGGTGGCAACAAAGCCAGTGAAGTTAGGAACATTAGGGAACTCATCACCCGCCTGGCCTGGATTGTCCCCCACAGTACTTGGCTCATCACTGTCTAATTCGGTATCGATCCAACTACCCCCTATTGAAAACTCCCAGTTCTCATTGGGTCGATAACGCAAATCAACTTCCATGCCCATTACCGTTGCTTCACCCAAATTATCCGTGAAGGAGAAACTCTGTACCGCATTCCCGGTTTGAATATCTTCCCAATCCGTGTAATAAAGGGAAGCATTCAACTGAAGTCTTTTCTCTAGCCAGGTAGTCTTGGTTCCTATCTCATAGCTAATCAGCTCATCGGAGTCAAAACCCTCAGGTAATACGACATTAATTGGTAGAATAACGGCATTCGTACCACCCGGTCTAAATCCCTGAGCGATATTTCCATAAAACAATAAATCTTCATTTGGCTCATAGGTCAGATTCGCCTTGAAAGTCGCTTTATTGTCCTCGGTGCTTCGGTTTTGAAACTCAATCGGATTCCCTTGGAACCCAAAAAACGGATGCGTATTTGCAGATGCGGATTCAGACTCCGATTCGAAATACCGCGCACCCAAGGTTAGGTTTAAGGTCTCGGATAGTTGATAATTGATTTCGCCGAATACCGCTCTATTTTCAGACTCAACCGAAAGGGTGCGCCCAAAAATAGTACTGCCGGATCCAATAAAAGCATCGTCCGCATCTAATTGGCTGAATTTTCCAATCGGGTTTCCATTTGCGTCTGCTGTTAACACTTGCAGGTCAAAATCGATATCATCTTCCTGGTAGAGCAAACCCACCACAAAATTAAAGGCTCCGTCAAAACTAGAGGCGTAGCGAACTTCCGTCGAGTGCACTTCGCGCTCTTGAATTTGGTTAGTTATCGCTACAACAGGAGCTTGGAAAAAAATCAGAATAGGTGTGGAGTCATAAATATAATCAATATCACGTGTAAAAAGGTTCGTTGTCGCGGTTAAGCTCCCGTGGTCTAAATCCCACTCAGCCGTTAAACTGTAGATGCGCGCTTCCTCATCCCAAGGTGTACGAACATATTCCGTGCTAATATTGTCCCCACCCATTAAAGTGGGCATAGCCGGTCCAAACAGTGGATTAGCCGCGCCAACGCTAACAACACCTGAGGGCGTAATCCGACTATCGTTATCCAGCATGACATCCTGCATCTGCACCATTCCGGTTAAGCTAAAATTATCCGATGCTTGAATTTTTAAAATTGCTCTCGCGCCTTCAATGTCAGCATCATTCACGCCCTTTTTATTGTATCGGATATTATCAATATACCCTGCATCATCATGTTTCCAACCGACGACTCTCAAAGCGGCTTTATTTTCCACCAAGGGAATATTCAGCATGCCGTTCACTGCATAGTTATTGTTATCTGCATTATCGGTATCGCTAAGCTCAGTTTCGAGAAAAGCATCTATCGTTTCAAGATTCGGCTTTTCAGTAATAATTCGAATGGTGCCGGACATAGAGTTCGCTCCATAAAGAGTACCCTGTGGCCCTTTCAACACCTCAACCCGTTCGATATCATGGAGTTTAAAATCTACCTGTCTGCCGCCGCCATTCTCCAAAAACCGCCCTGTGATTACCGCTTCATCGAAATAAACGCCAACCGTTGCTCCCGTGGGTGAATTAATACCTCTAATCACAAAATCTTTATCTCCGGGGCCCCAATCTTCGAAGTTTAATCCCGGTACTTGACCAGCCCACTGATCAAACTGCGTAACACCCATATCTTCCAGTCTCGAGGCATCAAACGCACTTATCGCGATGGGAACATCCTGTGCACTTGCCGCACCCCTCTTAGTTGCGGTAACAACGACCTCCTCGATCACAAAGGATTTTTTATTTTCAGCCGCTTCAAGGGCTAATGAATTTAACGCCAATACGCCAATAGCCGCAGCATTTATGATCCCTTTAATTGATGCAGTCAGTGCTCGATGGCGAAACAGTAAATTAGATTTCATTAAATTCATTCCTCTTTTTGTGGTTGCATTGAGCCATAACAGTTTGATGTCTTTCATATTATTATTTGAATAGCCTTTATCCAAAGGCTGGACTGGATAGACTATTCAGATGCACATAAAGTAGCCAACATCCGGAATTAGTCTACAACAACACTTCCTGTATATATGCTCCTAAATTAGGGTCATCACCCTAGCCAAAACTAAGAAATTTAGAAAAAATCAATGACCGGCGTTTAATTTTAAGAGGGCATTTCCTCTTCAAAATCTTTAAAAACTCAATAACCTAAGCACCCGGTTCAGCTATCACTGGGTAGCTTTTTGCCAGGATTCATAATGCCCTTAGGATCCAGGGCACTCTTGATCGCACGCATGGCATCTATCGTGTCCACACCAAATTCATCAATAAGATATTGTTGTTTTCCTATCCCAATACCATGTTCGCCCGTACAGGTCCCTTCCATTTCAAGCGCACGCTTGATTAAGCGACCATAGATGTCCTTCACCTGCGCCAACTCTTCAGGGTTATTTCTATCCACTAAAAAGACAAAATGAAAATTCCCATCGCCAACATGACCCGCTAGCATGGTTGTTAAATTGGATCGATTCTTTGCATCTTCGCGCGTTGCTCTGATACATTCCGCCAACCGGGAAATAGGTACACAAACGTCTGTCGCAATTGCTCTCGCACCTGGACGGACGGCCCCTGCCGCATAGGCGGCATCGTGCCTTGCCGCCCACATTCGCGATCTTTCTTCAGTATTGGCTGTCCAGGCAAATCCACCACCGCCATACTCATCACTGACTTCACCAAAAAGTGTCGCCTGTTCTTGAGCACTCGCTTTGGTCCCATGAAATTCTACAAACAAAGTTGGCTTGACCGGATAATCGGTCTTTGAATAATTATTGATCGCGGCCATTTGAGCGCTATCCAATAATTCAATACGTGCCATTTGAATATTACTTTGCATCGTTAACTGCACTGCTGCAACAGCACTTTCTATATCGTCAAAATACACCGAGGCAGCAGCAATGGATTCAGGTATTGGATGTAACCGCACTGTCACCTCGACAATAATGCCAAGGGTTCCTTCTGAACCGACAAATAAGTGAGTTAAATCATAACCGGCTGCAGATTTTCGTGCCCTTCCTGCTGTTTTAATAATACGTCCATCGGCCATGACCACTTTCAGGGAAAGTACGTTTTCACGCATTGTGCCGTAACGTACTGTATTGGTTCCAGATGCACGAGTCGCGGCCATGCCCCCGATTGAAGCGTCAGCACCCGGATCAACTGAAAAAAACAAACCGGTATTTCGCAAATATTCGTTGAGTTGATTCTTGGTCACTCCCGCCTGAACCCGGCAATCAAAATCATCCTGATTCAGCTCTAGGATTTGATTCATTTGAGACAAGTCAATACATATTCCTCCTTGTACCGCAACCACATGACCTTCCATGCCCGTACCTGTACCGAATGGAATGATAGGAACCTGTAAATCGTTGCAAACCGAAGCGATAGCGCTCACTTCTTCTATGCTATGCGCAAAACAAACGGCATGAGGTGGGACGGTTGTATGCCACGACTCATCATGCCCGTGGAGATCGAGAACACTTGCGTTAGTACTCAGCCTTTCCCCAAGTAGGCCTTTCAACTTTTCTATTGCTTGGGTGACATGAGGCGGCGGCGCCATAAACAATTCCTCGTATAAATGATTAACTTAGGATATCAACTATTAGCGTTTTTTTAACATCTCTAATTAGGGTGAGAACCCTAAATTCCCAACGCAACAAGGTTTCGCTAAACAGCCAATACAAGTACATTGACACTTTTTATACTAAAAATAAGTACCACAAGATGAATATCACTACTACTCAATATGCCAATCGTGATTTTTACCGAACGCCCATTTTTGGGTGGCCAATTGTTCTTGCCTGCTTTATTGGCATGTCAGGCAATGTCGGCCCACTTTTATATGCAAGTTTTGCCTTTATCATTAACGATCTTGAGACTGAGTTTGGCTGGAGCCGCTCAAGCATGACACTGTCAATCTCCCTCCTAACCTTGGTCAGTGCGGCTGTTCACCCCC
>JAIPFG010000223.1 GCA_021736745.1 Pseudomonadales bacterium | reverse complement strand
CAGGCCTTGGCGACCCTGTTGAAGTTGCGCAAAGAGCACCCAAAACATAAACACATCTGTAAGCGTCTACAGGAAGTTTACATGGCTCTCGAGGATTGGGAAGCGTTAAGTCAGCTTATACCGGTTATGCGAAAACTGAAGGTAGCACCACTTGCAGAGTTGGATGACATTGAGAAAAAGACAGCTTTATTTCAGTTGGAGCGCGCTGCTAAAGGTCAGTCTGACACGGGGAAAACTGAGAAACAGGTAGCCCGAGTGGTAGCGGCCTGGAATCAAATTCCCACCAAACTTAGGCGTGACGAAGCCATTACCCTTGCTTATACAAAATACTTAAAAGCGCTGGGGAAAGCTGAGTACGCAGTACAGGCGCTGATAGACTCGATTAATTTTCATTGGAGTGAAAAATTGGTTGAACAGTTTGGCTTGGTTAAGGCTGAAGACATAAAGCATCAGTTATTGACGGCAGAACGTTGGCTACAGGAGCGTAATAACAGTGCAGTCCTAATGTTGACACTGGGACGCTTAAGTTTACTTAATAAACTTTGGGGTAAAGCAAGGGAGTATTTTACGAGTAGCCTTAAACTAAAGAACAGCGTTGAAGCCTGCGCCGAGTTGGGTCGCTTGCTCAATTGTTTGGGCGATGAGCCCGGCAGTCGTCGGTATTTACAGCAGAGTGTGTCGCTAACCCAGCAGCAATTGCCTCAGTTACCGATGCCTAACCAGCAGACACCGCTGGCACAGAGTGTGGGTTAAGCGTCTAGTCAGACTTTCCACTACGACTAATCGACCGTCTACTTACTTGGTTTCGTTCTTATCGCGTGGCGCGTAACTAAACACGTCTGAATAAGTATGCGCTGGGTTTAGCCCATGTTGCTCCAGCTCATCAAGAGTAGCGTAAACCATTGTGGGTGATCCACTGATACAAAGCCTGCAGGTGTCCAGTCTTGCAAAATCCTGCTGAATTGTTTGATAGAGTAAACCTTCTCTGCCAAGCCACTGACAGCTTTCTTGTGCGTCGCTCACCACTAAGTGATAGAAGAAGTTTGGATGTTCTGTATGCCAGTTTTGTAACAGCTCAGTATGATAAAACCCGGCTGCTTGTCGGTTACCCCAGTACAGATGCACCGGATTGGGCAACCGACGGAAAAATATTTCGTGTAACATACTTTTCATTTGCGCAAAACCGGTACCTGCGGCGACTAAAATGATGGGGGCTTCAGGATGAAGAGAAAGGTCTTCGGGTAAGTAGCAATCCCCCAAGGGTAATTCAACCGAGATGGGCTTGTCGCTGCGTAACAGAGCGAAAAGTGCCTGTGAAGAAGCCTGCTCAGGTATTTGTAAAATATTGAGTTCAAGCCTTTCTGGTCGGCGTGGAGAGCTAGCGATTGAGAATGCGCTGGCTTCTCCGCCAGGTAAATAAATTTGTAAATATTGACCGGCCGCAAAACTTACCTGGTCAGGAAATTCAGGTTCTAGTTCGATGCAATAAATGGTCGAGTTGGCCGCTGTACAAGACTTAACCAGGCAGTTATGGCGCATTAGACTCCCTTAGTCACTATTTTGCTAGAGTAAATTCTTAGATTATTCAATACCGAGATCATTCCAGATCGCATCGATTTTATCTTTTACTTCTGTGGTCATTTGAATGGGTTTTCCCCATTCGCGATGGGTTTCGCCTGAGAATTTGTTGGTTGCATCGAAACCAATTTTTGACCCCAGTCCAGCTACAGGCGAAGCAAAATCCAGGTAATCAATAGGAGTGTTTTCGATGATACAGGTATCTCTCGCCGGATCCATCCGGGTAGTCATGGCCCAGATAACATCCTGCCAGTCGCGTACATTGATATCCTCGTCAGTTACGATCACAAATTTAGTATACATAAACTGTCGTAAATAAGACCAAACCCCCAGCATGACACGTTTGGCATGACCAGCGTATTGTTTCTTGATTGATACAACGGCCAAACGATAAGAGCAGCCTTCTGGCGGCAGATAAAAATCCATTATTTCCGGGAATTGTTTTTGTAGGATAGGGACAAAAACGTCATTCAATGCAACACCCAATATTGCAGGCTCATCTGGAGGCCTGCCGGTATAAGTGCTGTGATAAATTGGTTTGTTTCGATGTGTAATATGGGTGACGGTAAAAACGGGGAACTGTTCAACTTCGTTATAGTAGCCGGTATGGTCGCCAAAAGGACCCTCGGCGGCCATTTCATTAGGCGCGATATAGCCTTCCAAAATGAATTCGGCATTAGCCGGTGCGAGTAAATCGTTACTGATACTTTTGACTAATTCTGTTTTATGGCCCCGCAGAAGTCCGGCAAAGGCATATTCTGATAGAGTATCGGGAATCGGTGTCACCGCGCCTAAGAGAGTCGCCGGATCAGCTCCCAAAGCAACTGTTATAGGGAATGGTTGGTTGGGGTTGACCTGCTGCCATTCTTTAAAATCAAGCGCGCCGCCA
The DNA here is from genome assembly GCA_021736745.1 of Pseudomonadales bacterium. Lineage (GTDB taxonomy): Bacteria > Pseudomonadota > Gammaproteobacteria > Pseudomonadales > IMCC2047 > JAJFKB01. The sequence goes on along the minus strand of JAIPFG010000223.1, from coordinate 3,035 downwards.
CGATGTGACAGCCAACGCATGATGAGTTTGTTTTTGCCAATCAGCTGCTGCCGGTAAATGCCCAAATTTTGTCGGTCTTTATGTGGGCCTTGGGTAATAACCAGTGGCCAAGTAATCAAAGGGGAAACGTCTTCGGGCCAGCAGGTTTGAATGGGGAGCATACTCAAGTCAACCTGATCTCCGCTCAGAATATTTTCCTGGCAGGGGGCCTGGTCAATAACTTTGGGTGCCATATTCATTACCTGTTTAAAAATAGGTAACTTAGCCCAAGCATCCTTTACGCCTTTAGGAGGTTCCGGTTCCTTGAGGAAAGCCAATACCTTGCCTATTTCACGGAGCGCATCCGTGCTCTCTTGGCCCATGCCCAGTGCCACTCGCTCCGTCGTTCCGAAGAGGTTTGCCAATATTGGAATATTAAAGCCTTTCGGATTTTCAAACAGTAATGCCGGGCCTTGTTGACGCAATACCCGATCGCAAATCTCTGTTATTTCCAGGTCAGGACTAACTTCGGCGCTGATGCGCTTCAGCATACCCTTTTTTTCAAGGGCGTCGATAAAATCACGAAGATCTTTGTATTGCATCGCAGAGGCCAGCGGTTTTAGACGATGGCAGGCTTCAATTAACTACGCTTCATCGACAAGAAAAACTCATCGTTGGTTTTAAAATCTTTGAGTTTGTCCAATAAGAATTCCATAGCGGGAGAGTCTTCCATCGAATTCAGCAGTTTGCGCAGGATCCACATTTTTTGTAGCTCGTCTTCAGTGGTGAGTAACTCCTCGCGGCGGGTGCCGGAGCGACGGATATTAATGGCCGGATAGACACGCTTCTCTGCAATTTTGCGGTCTAAGTGAATTTCCATATTACCGGTGCCCTTAAACTCTTCATAAATCACTTCGTCCATCTTGGAGCCGGTATCTATCAATGCTGTAGCGATGATAGTAAGGCTGCCGCCTTCTTCGATGTTTCTGGCGGCGCCGAAGAAGCGCTTGGGACGTTCCAGGGCGTGGGCATCAACACCGCCGGTTAGCACCTTTCCGGAAGATGGGACGGTTGTATTATAGGCGCGGGCAAGTCGAGTGATGGAGTCCAGCAGGATCACGACATCTTTTTTGTGCTCAACCAGACGTTTTGCCTTTTCGATTACCATTTCAGCAACCTGAACATGGCGCGAAGGTGGCTCATCAAAGGTACTGGCAACCACTTCTCCGCGTACCGAGCGTTGCATATCAGTAACTTCTTCCGGACGTTCGTCGATTAAAAGTACTATGAGGTGGCAGTCGGGGCTATTGTGTGCGATAGATTGTGCGATATTTTGAAGCATCAGGGTCTTACCCGCCTTGGGCGGAGAGACGATTAAACCACGCTGGCCTTTGCCAATTGGGGCTACCAGATCGATAACTCTGGCTGAAAGGTCTTCGGTGCTACCATTACCTCGTTCCAGGGTTATACGTTCATCTGGAAACAGCGGTGTTAAGTTTTCAAAGAGAATCTTGCTCTTAGCGTTTTCTGGTTGGTCGAAGTTAATCTCGTTAACTTTGAGTAACGCAAAATACCTTTCGCCGTCTTTAGGCGGGCGAATTTTCCCGGAAACAGTATCGCCGGTGCGCAGATTAAAGCGCCTTATTTGGCTGGGGGATACATAAATATCATCCGGGCCGGCTAAATAGGAACTATCGGCCGAGCGGAGGAAACCAAAACCATCTTGGAGGATTTCTAAAATACCGTCGCCAAAAATATCTTCGCCACTTTTCGCGTGACGCTTGAGAATACTAAAAATGACATCTTGTTTGCGTGAGCGAGCAAGGTTGTCGAGACCGATTTCCTGGGCTATAGCCAGAAGTTCTGGGACAGGTTTTTGTTTTAATTCAGTTAGATTCATAGGAGTTATAATACTAATTTTCGTGCTATCGATATTTAATCGAGGCGGGATTAATTTAAATTTATTGTGAATAATTGGGATCGAGAAAAGGAAGGGCTCAAAGAAGAATTCCCTGAAAAGCAAAGATAACACTCATTTTGCGGCGCGTCTAGTTATTACCTAAATAAAAATAGAGCACCCTCCGATAAGCCGGAGGGTTCTAGAAAATTATAGATTGCTATCGATGAAGGCGGCCAACTGAGATTTGGATAGAGCACCCACTTTTGTGGCTTCGACATTGCCGTTTTTAAATAGCATCAATGTTGGGATCCCACGAATGCCATATTTAGGTGGTGTTGCTTCGTTCTCATCGATGTTGAGCTTGCAGACCTTTAGGCGGCCACTGTATTCCTGGGCGATCTCTTCTAAAACAGGCGCTACCATTTTGCATGGGCCGCACCATTCTGCCCAATAGTCCACTAATACCGGAGTATCTGATTGCAGCACGTCCTGTTCAAAGGAGCTGTCGCTTATTTGGCTAATCTCACTCATTATTTTGCTGTTCCTGCTGATTTCAAGGACGGATACTATAGCACCAGTCCTGGTCAAGATTGAAGTAGAAAATCGACACGAAGTCCGTTGATGTAATTCCAAGGTTCTTTGCTATGCTTAAAGATGGGTTGCCGACTTTGATTTTCAAGGGTGTAGTATGCCAGGAAATAATGCTGAAAAAATTCGTATCAATAGCGCAGGCCAAATTGCGGTGATTGATTTGGGGTCTAATAGTTTTCAAATGCTATTGGCGGAGGTTTTGAATGGGAATGTCATCGAGATAGCAAGATTTAGAGAGAAAATTCAACTGGCGGCGGGTTTGGATGTTAATTGTCAGTTGCAGGACAGGGTGGTTTTCCAGGCTTATCAGTGTTTACAACACTTTGCTGAACACTTGGCGGGTATCGAACCTTCAAATGTACGAGCGGTGGGGACTGATGCGCTGCGTCGAGCTGTTAATCGTGGGCAGTTTATTGATATGGCGGTGGAGTTATTGGGGGTGCCTGTCGACATTATTTCAGGCAATGATGAGGCAAAATTGATTTATCGTGGCGCAATTGCGTCGATAGACCAGCCAGAATTAGTGAACTTGGTGCTGGATATTGGTGGTGGCAGTACTGAGTTA
>JAIPFG010000222.1 GCA_021736745.1 Pseudomonadales bacterium | reverse complement strand
GGCTTCAACCATATCCAAAACTAAATCGAACCCCTCATTACCGCCATAATAAGGGTCCGCCACATCGTTTTGTGCCAGATCAGGAGCAAACTCAAGAAATAGCCTTAATTTATCCTGACAATGCGGTGGGCACATGGCCGCCAAATCGGACAGATTTGCTTTATCCATTGCTAATATGTGATCGAACTGATCGAAATCCTCTAAGCAGACTTGACGTGCCCGCAAAAGTGAGAGGTCGTAACCCCTTTGCGCCGCCACTTCGGTTGCACGTTTATCTGGCGGATGTCCGACATGCCAACTCCCGGTGCCAGCCGAATCGACGTGGACATGATGGTTCAACCCAGAATCCGACACCATTTTATTGAAAACGGCATCCGCTGTCGGAGAACGGCAAATATTACCCAAACAAACAAAAAGAACTTTAATCATAGTCTGTTGTGATCAACCATCATTTTATTGTTAGCGTACCTTTGATGCTAATTTCTCACATCAAATAAGCGTGGGCTCTACACAGCGGCCAAAATACTTCTCACGCGCGCTAAATCGGCTTCCGTATCAACTCCAGCGGGGGGTGACTCAAGTGCTGGTGCCACTCTAATTTTCACCCCATTCCACATAGCCCGCAGTTGTTCTAATGATTCAAGGGTTTCAATAGGCGCAGCAGGCCACGTCACGAATTGATGTAAAAATTTTACCCGGTAAGCATAAATACCGATGTGGCGTTGATAGTTTCCTCTTAGGGGTAAACGATCCGGTTTTACCGCACCAGCGTTTACTGAAGAAAACTCTTCTCTTGACCAGGGTATGGGTGCACGACTGAAATAGAGCGCATACCCCTGGTTGTCTGTCACTAATTTTACCGCGTTGGGGTCAAATAATTCCGCTATTTCTGTAATCGGTTCACTTAGCGTTGCCATACCAGCCTGCTGACTCGCAATGAGTAACTGAGCGACCTGGTCAATATTACTTGGTGGAATTAGCGGCTCATCTCCCTGCACATTCACGATAATATCCTCATCCTCAAAACCAAGTTGTCTAGCCACCTCTTCTAACCGGTCCGTACCAGATAAATGCGCAGGAGACGTAAGGCAAACCGGCGCACCAAATGCCCGCACAGCCGTTTCAATACGCTCATCATCAGTGGCGATAACGACCTGCTTGGCTTGACTTTTAACGGCCTGTTCGTAAACATGCTGCAGCATAGGCTTACCCCCAATATCCAAAAGCGGTTTACCGGGTAGCCGTGAAGAGGCATAGCGCGCGGGAATAATAACGCTGAATGTCATAAGGCGCGTTACTTTTCCAAGCGCTCGTCGGTGGATAGCGTACGGGCCTCCTGCTCCAACATCACGGGAATATCATCTCGAATCGGGAATGCCAGTCCATCAAACTTGCAAATAAGTTCATTTTTCTGGGCATCATGCTTTAACTCACCTTTACAGATGGGACAGGCCAAAATATTTAACAGTTTTTTATCCATTAATAATCCTAATAATAAGGTTTTTAAGCAGCCGAAAATGCTGCAATTCGAGCAATCAGCTTATTTTTAAACTCGGGTGGTAATTCCGCCTGAATACTGAGAGACCAACATTGATCATGGGCAACTGCGGCACATTTTACTGCATCTTTCTCTGTCATGATAACGGTTAAGCCGTCATTAAATCGAAGATCCTTAGCTTTAAAGCGATGATGATCTGGAAATTCATGCGCTATTACCTGATAACCCAAAGATTTCAGGGTACTGAAAAAGCGACTCGGATTACCGATACCGGCTACGGCATGCACTGTCTCCTGGCTGGCCAGGGCATTATTTGGGAGCACACAATTCGATACCAAATTCTTTAACTGCCCAGGAAGGATTGTCATTGCGTAGCTGGATTGAGGGATGTCACAACTCTCTCCGTTGACAAGAATGAAATCAACCTTTTCTAACCGAGAAGGCGGTTCACGCAATGGTCCTGCTGGTAAACATAAACCATTTCCCAAGCCCCTGCTACCATCAATGACGGCAATTTCAATATCACGTTGCAGAGCATAATGTTGCATACCATCATCACTGATAATGAGGTTGCAATCATGATGTTTAAGTAAGTATTTCACCGCGGCGACACGATTAGCATCAATGACTACCGGGCATTGCGTACACTGTGCCAGCAGCAAGGGTTCATCGCCACTGTCGAGCACATTGGATAGCGGTGTCACCTCAAAAGGATAGTAAGGCGCTCGGCTAGAATAACCGCGGCTGACAATACCTGGTTTATAACCCGCCTCACGCAAGGTTTGCGCCAACCAGGCTACCAAAGGTGTTTTCCCGACGCCGCCAACAGAAATATTACCAACAACAACCACCGGGACTGGTGCTCGCCAACTGGGTTTGACTCCGGTTAAATAGGCATGGCGCCGTTTTTCCGCTTGCCAACGAAAGAGTACCGAAAGTGGTTTTAGTAGTAACAGCCAAGGGCTGTTCTGATACCAAGCCTGAACAAGCTTGTTCACAATTCTTCGACCACCCGTTTCAGATAAAACACGCTTTATTCGTCTGAGTCTCTTTGCCTTGTCGTAATACTCAGGTTGACAAAGCCCAATTGCCCGGCGGCATCCATTGCCGTCACTACTGACTGATGGGGGGAAATAGCGTCTGCCGAAATGATCAATGGCAAGTCAGTATTACCCTGCGACACTGCATTGATCGCTGTTCGCAAGGTATCCATTTTATTGTTTACCAACATCTTGTTATTAACGGCATACTCGCCCTTCGCATTGATCACAATTTCCACTTGATTATCTTTAACGGCTATCGGCTCACCACTTGCCTCCGGGAGGTTCAAACTGATATGTGATTCTTTTTTAAAGGTAGTGGACACCATGAAAAAAATTAACAGCAAGAACACCACATCGATCAGCGGCGTTAGATTGACTCCAACCTCTTCTCGTCGTTGGCGACGAAACATCATGACCGCTATTCTCCGCGCTTAGTCGCATTATCTTCCTTGCCACGATCACCATGGAAGACATCAACAAGCTTTACCGCTTCTTGCTCCATATCGACAACCAACTCATCAATACGGCGCTGAAAGACACGATGAAAAATCAGCGTCGGAATCGCTACGCTTAATCCTGCGGCGGTAGTAATGAGCGCCTCAGAAATACCACCAGCCAAGACGCTGGCATTACCTGTGCCCTGAATCATGATGGCGGTAAATACTTTAATCATGCCGATGACTGTCCCCAACAGCCCCAGCAAAGGAGTAATTAACGCGATGGTGCCTAAGGTGTTCAGATAGCGTTCCATTTCGTGAATGACGTGGCTGGCGACCTCCTGAATACTCTCTTTCATGATGTCACGGCCATATTTTGAGTTGGACAAACCCGCAGCCAATATTCTACCCAAAGGGGTTTTGGTGCGTAATTCTTTCATCCGCTCTGCCGATAATTGATTACTGCGAATCCAACCCCATACCTCTGACAACAGATTTTTGGGTGCAATTTTACTTGGCCGCAACGTCCAGAAACGCTCCAGAATAATTGCCAGCGCCAATACCGAACAGAGCAATATAGGCAGCATCAACCAGCCACCGGATTTAATCATTTCCAACACGATTGAAACCCCTAAATTTTAGAGAATAGGTGAAAGTACTTTGCTAATAACTCTAGCACAATTTTTCGAGCTTACCGTAAAAGCATAGGTGAAGATAGTCAACTCTTAACGCTGCCAAACCAAGGGAAAAACCTTATCGTCATGCGCCAACTCTCCCGTTTGTATTGAAACATCCTTTTGCGTGACTGTCGGATCGGCGCCTTCGTGAGGAAACCAGGTCACGTCATCCCCTAACCACCGAGTGGAAATCGCCGCACGACGTTGTGTTTGTGAACGATTACCCGGCGCCCAATGCAGGGTCCAGGCAGAAAACAACACCGCATCCCCGGCTTTCATATCCCAACCAATAATATCAAAATCTTCACGATGCGCTTCTATATCAGGCACCTTTTCCCCGGCACCCGCTTTTGCCCAGCTTCCAGGATGGTTCTCACGATCCGCAAAAAGCTCTGGCCGGTAATACTTACCCTCTTGATGTGAGCCACGTACAAATTCCATTGCGCTTTGCTCAATACTTATATCGGTTAATGCCAGCCATACTGAACAAATTTGTTTGCCCATAAAGGGCCAATAAGGCACATCCTGATGCCAAGGGGTTGGCGCATCTGTACTTGGCTCTTTCACCAAGAGATGATCAAAGTAAAAACGCACCTGGTTGCTTTGCATAGCCTGCCCGGCAAGCCCTGCGACACCTGATTCAAAAAGGTAAGCCCTTATCTCAGCATTTTGACGCCACTGATACCTGTCAGTAAACAGGCGATTCGTTGCCTGCCCAGGATTGGCATCATTCGCCCATTCGCTGGGGTGGTTTAGTTGAAACTCAACCACCGCCAGCATCCTATCAACCCATTCCGCATTTACAGCCTGACAAATAAAGATAACACCATCATTATGGTACTGAGTAATCTCCTCTTTGCTTAAGATTCGATGCACGATAATTCCCCTTTAAATTCCGTACGCATTAATCCTCGAATAATGCAGATTCAAGCCGGACACGACAATCACTTCAATCGGGACACTTTTTTTACAATCTCGACTGACGCTTCCTTTAATGGAACCAGCAAATCAGACTCAAACTTAGCCTGGTTCAGTACATCCCTTAGCGTCACCAGAGTCAACACAGCTATCGTGCGCCCTCTATCCTCCACAGGCAAACTATACACTCTTGTCCCCTGAATTGGTGCATCATATTCCCGACAGGCATACCCTGCTTTTCTAGCCCCGTCTATCCAATTTATCACCTGGGCCTCACTACACTGTGTTTGCCCGACTGGCAGGCCATGCGCAAACGCAGAGGTTAAAATTTCGCGGCACTCTTTTTCGGGTAAAGAAGCCAAATATGCCAATCCGGAGCTTGAATTAATTAAAGGAAAACGTTTTTGTTCAAAACGCTTTAAACGGATTGGAGCTACTAATCTATTACTTGCTTCAATTACCATCGACAAGCCGTCACAGATCAATAAATCGGTAGGCCACTTGGTCACTTCACACAAATTATTGAGCACTGGTTGAGCTGCCTGAGCAAGTAATGAGCCTTCCGCGAAGGCGCTTGCCAACAGTCGAACTTTGGGAGTTGGGGTATACCCACCACCTTGATCCCTGGGGCGGTTTTCAACAAACCCTTCAGCGACTAATGTATTCAAGATGCGAATTAATGTGGGTTTTGGCAGTCCAGTCTGCGCCACCAGCGACGATACTCGAGCAGGTGCCAACTCATTTACCGCGATAATCACACCCAAACCTTTTGATAGTGACTTGATATGCTCTTTCGAAGAGTCCATATTGCGAACCTTTTATAATTTATATTGTGTTTTATACCTATATGATTCTTATTTTACAAGATTTAGTATCGCTATTCGGATCAATGATTCGTAATTTGACACTCAGCATAAATAAAAGCTATAGTTTGAGCGG
>JAIPFG010000221.1 GCA_021736745.1 Pseudomonadales bacterium | reverse complement strand
CAAAACCTTATTTGTCGGCGGCGAAACAAAGGGGTCTATTTACGAACTCATCCCAAACGGCTACACCGAACGGAAAAGGGGGAGGAAATAAGAAGTGTGGGGATTATTCCTGTTAGCAAAGTTCTTGGTATACCTAATCGTTCTAATTTTAATCTTTTGGGTGCTGAAGAAATACTGTGGCTGGTTTGTTGCGCTTACTGTGACATTAATATTGTCGACCGCGCCTTGGTGGGATTATTACAAGGTGATCAAACACAATGAACTCTGTGAGCTGGATGGTGGATATCGGGTATATAAAACCGTTCCGGAGGGTGTTGAGAGTTACTTTCACTCATATGGGGCTACCAGAAAAGGCCTCCAGTGGAAGCTAGAGAATTATAAATATGCATTTATTGAAGGGCTGGGGATAAAGGATAGACATAAATTTTTCCGATATTCATTGAATAAAGCGGGTGAACTGGAAGAGGTCGAAATTCCGAGTCCGATTAGCGAATACGAGTGGTTTACCGAATACCTGACCAACTCGTTACCTTACGATTTAACGGGTACTCGGTCGGGAATCAGGAACAGGCAAACGGGAGAAGTTATAGCGTCATTAACAAATTATGTACTGAAGAAACCCTGGGGTTGGTACTTTAATTTATTGGGCGGGAAGGGTTGCGTTGATCAGAACTTAAGAAAAACCAGTTTTTTTACAGAAGTGGTTGTATCAAAGGCGTTATTAAAGGAGAGAGCGGATGGAATCGATTAGAGAATATTATTTGAATGCATTATTAGCTCAGGCTGCTTATGGAGATTTAAGTGGAATAGCTCTTAGCAGTAGTGAACATGTAATAAATAGTCTTCAAGTCGACACAAATGGTGACCCGAACCTTACTGACACTTTGGCCAACTATGTCTGGGACAATTACACGATACTTGATCATTACGCCAACGATGCGGTCGGTTTTTCCGCTACTGTGTTTAAGCACAAGGAAACGCATGAAATAACCATTGCGTTTCGAGGTACTGAGCTAGAATCCGATACGGTAAACGACGTATTGATCGCTGATATATACGGTATTGTGAAAAATGGATCAGCCGAAGAGCAGATCGTAAGCGCCTATAATTATTACCAACAGCTTATTACGCCAGCAGGGCAGTCTATCCTTCAACTGTCTTTACATGTTGATACTCAATTGCCCCCTAATACTCTTCCCTTCGCTACGGAAACCATTGGGGGAGAGGCAACATATAGCTGGATTGAACAAACCACAGTGGTGAATTCGAGCGATCACGCGGGCAAACTGGTTGGAGAAAATTCCGCATCAATAACGACCACAGGACATTCTCTGGGTGGGCACTTGGCTACAGCCTTTAACAGAATGTTTTTTGGGGAGGTAGGAGAAACCTATACATATAACGGGCCAGGTTTCGGCGGTACCCGTGTTGATGCATTTTTTGGCGAGCTTCCGGGAGTGGCTGCCAACTTTAATTCAAGTGAAATAGTGAATGTAAGTGGAACCGGTTATGATCTAATTGCCGGTTACAACAACATGTACGGTGAAGAATTAGATGTATTTATTGAAGAATTGAGTGCACCAGAAACGTATAAAGAGCATAGCAGTAGTTCACTATTAGACTCGTTAGCGGTAATGGAGTTACTGCATACGCTGGACAGCACATTAAGCCTTGCCCAGCATCAGATAATGCTGGAGTCATCAAGTAATGTGTTTGTTGATAGCTTAGAGGGTATTGTTGATGGTTTGGGTAAGTTGTTCGTTGGGGTTGGCTATATTGATACATCGATAGGCGATTTTACGATGCAGGACCGGCGGGAATCCTTGCATGCGAATATTCAAACGATAAAAGGTCGATTGACATTAGATGGAAACGGATATGCAAATTTAACCCTATCTATTGTTTCAGCTAGCTCTATTGCTGATTTTTCTACTCAAAACACCGACCTAGGCCGAGGCTACCGCTATGCCCTGGTTAACCTTCTTCCCTTCGCCATCACCTCAAATCTGACCGGCACGGCAGCCGATGATCCACAATATGATGCGGCAAATTTTTCTACGGCATATCTGGCCGATCGCGCCCAAATGCTCGAATTACTTATTACCCGCAACACCTTGGACATCACCACCTCTGACAGCCTCGATGAAAATCAGGAGGATGCGCTCTATATCGACCAAGCAACCAACCTCAAATTGACGACGGGCGCTATTTCGCTTGTCGGGGTGACGGATTCGACGAATCGAATTTATTTTGGGGATGAGAGTGCTAATGTACCGGTGGTGGGTGTTGAAAGCGGTATGGGTGACGACCGTTTATATGGCATAGGCGGTGATGACATTCTGCATGGTGGCGGTGGGTCCGGTCACATCGAAGGCAATTTGGGGAACGATGAGCTGTATGGCGACGAAGGTCGTGATTATCTTTTTGGTGGGGCCGGTGAAGACAAGCTTTATGGCGGCAAAGACAACGATGTGCTTTACGGTGGCGCTTATGACAACGCTAAGGATACCTACTATTTCGAGTTAGGCGATGGTAATGATTATATAGCCCATGCGGACTCGGGTGAAGATCGTATTGTGATTGATGTACCGGGTATCGGTGATTTAGCGGATTTGGCCTTTAAAAAGATCGGTAATGGGGATGATGTGAATACCTATGTCGCCAATGGTGGGGATGCGAGCAATAATGTTTATTTTATCCAAGGGTGTGGGCCACTTTTTCATGCATTAATGCGTTGCAATGAGCAGACTAAAAATAATTGCTTATCAGTCCGGCAAGCATGGCGTTAGTATGGCGTTAGTATGGCATCTCAGGGACGGCATATCACACCCTTCTACTGAGCAAAGGACATGCATTCAATTCCATCAGAAAATAATCAAAATCAATCTACCTTCAAACTGCGGCTTCCCGTGGCAGGGATACAAAATAACCCGTGCGGTTGCGTGCGAGAACGCGTGATGTCGGTTGCCGATACATTAGGGGTTCAGCTATGAAAAAAAGACTGTGGATTCTAGTGTCAGTCATTGCCGTCGCCTATACCGCATTACGGTGGGATTACCATGTATCTAATTATCTGTTCGAGAAAATCTGTAATGATCCCGAAAAAGTAGGTCTTTTTGTTTATGAGAAAGTTGAACTTGGTTCGGAGTATTTGAAAACTGTTTCGGAAAGTGAAGTTTCAATATCTGTTGATCCTCGTTTACTAGTTGAGAGTAATAAAATTTTAGATGTTGAACGCTTTAGCAAAAACTTTGTTTACAAACAATATGAATATTTGCCTATTTCAAGTGTAGGCCCAATCGGCTTTTTGCAAAGCTACGTAATTCGCAAAATTGATGGAAAAACATTAGGGAAAGCTGTAAGTGCCTCAAATGGTAAAGGATGGCTCGCACAATGGTTAGGAGTGAACTTTGGAGGAGGTGGAATAAATTGTCCGCTAGGAGCTGATAGGCAAACAAAATATTCATATTACCGGCGTGACCATGAACTACTAATTCGAAACATATTTTTAACGAAATTCAAAGGAGTTGAATAATGAGCATTACATCAATATACGACGCAGCACTATTGGCTCAGGCTTCTTATGCAGATGGCTTAACAGTGGGTAGTACAGGCGGTCTACTGGAAAGTCAGCTGGTTGATCCAAACTTGAATCAAAATGATGTAGGAGATGCAAATGGGGTTTCTCAGGCGCAAGCTGCATATATTGCTTCAAGCTTTGAGGTTGTTTATCAACAGGCAACAACAGCAAGCGGCTTTTCAGCAACACTATTCCAAGAAACATCAGGTGAATATTACCTTGCTCTACGAGGTACTGATGGTCAAGGCCCTGACTGGACCGAAGCCAATCTTAACAACGCATTGTCCGGCATTTCCCGTAATCAAGTCGTGGATATGCTGAACTTCTATCTCCGCTTGACGCAAAGCGGTAGTGTCAATCAATACAAATACGATGAAATCATCTCTACCATCGGAGCCGCTCCTCCCAGTCAGCCGTATATAGTCCTTTCACAAAGTAATAATTTGACAACCTATGGTGTTCTTTCGGTAGAAAGCAATGTGACTGGTTTGGGTTTGATCAATGAAAATCAGCAGATGACGGTCACAGGCTATTCCTTGGGCGGGCACTTGGCTTCGGCGTTTACGTTAATATTCCCGTCTGTTGTTAACGAAACCTATACCTTTAACAGTGCTGGCTTTATTGGTTGGGGCAGCAATGAATTTGATCAGTTTGCACGGTTGATAGGAAATACCGTGACAGAAATAGCAATTAATTCAGATTTGTTAGCGGCGTCAACAACTCCGGTGACCGACATAACAGCGCCAGAGGATTTAGTTTCACATTTGGGTAGTCATATCGGCCTACCCGTTGAAGTTGAAGTGGAGTCATTGGGCGGGGTGACGGATGTCATAGAAGATCACGCAATTGACCGGCTATCAGATAGCTTGGCCGTGATGAATTTTATGGCTACATTAGATCCAATGATGACAGTCACGATGGCAAACAGCATATTCTTGAATGCCTTTAATGACATGGCGATGTCGCTGGAAAGTTTAATGCGCGGTTTTGCTGGCTTTTTTGGACAATCGGAAATCACAGTAGCAGATAGTGATCATGATGCTATTTACAGCACCATTGAAGCCATTGTCAGTGGTTTGAATGGAGAAACATTCAACATAGGTAGCATTCCTTCAGGCTCCATCGCCTCCCTAGCCACCCAAAACACCGACGAGGGCCGCGGCTACCGCTACGCCCTAGTCAACCTCCTACCCTTCGCTATTACCTCAAATCTGACCGGTACTGCCGCCGACGACCCAAAATACGATGCGGACAATTACTCCTCGCAATACCTCACTGATCGCGCCCAAATGCTGGAACTTTTAATCACCCGCAACACCGCAGACATCACCACCTCAGACAGCCTAGATGTCAACCTGGACGATGCGCTTTACATTGATCAGGAAACCAACCTAAAGCTGATCGCCGGGGATATTTCATTGGTGGGGGTTACGCCAACAACTGCTCGGCTTTATTTCGGGGACGACAGCCCCAACGGCACGACCCTTGGCGTTGAGAGCGATCAGGGCGATGACCGTCTTTATGGCATCGTCCCCTTTTACGCTTGAAGTATAGCTGCATGATCATTTTCAATAAAAACCAACAAGGTATAGGAATAATAAAACTGCTGTTTTTAATCCCGTTAGTGCTTATTGGTTTAGTCATACTGTTTTACATCTACACCGAGCTGAATAAGGCGTACTGGGATAGCAAAGTCAGAGCTCTTTGTGAAAAAGATGGTGGGGTGACGGTTTATGAAGTGGTCAATTTAACTAAAGATGAATATCTACAAAATGAAGGTAAGAATGGTTTGATACGCGTTATGTCAAAGCGTACTTCTAAAAAGGAACATCAGTACGCGTTTGTAAGTAAAACTAATGTAATCAACGCAAAAAAACCTTATGTAAGGCGAACTGAATACGTGACTTACAGGAAGGCAGATAATAAACAATTAGGGTT
>JAIPFG010000220.1 GCA_021736745.1 Pseudomonadales bacterium | reverse complement strand
GAATGTAGCAAAGCCAATCGAACTGCATCTGTCGGCGCAGTATCGCCAGCCCTACAGAACTAAACGGCAGCAGAAAAAAGTTGATGGACAAATAGGAAAGCACTTTAGACACTCGTGGGTCGTCGTAGAAGTTGCCCGCCAGAAAAGAAAAAATCAGGATTAATAGCGCCAGCGACCAGGAAACAACAAAGGCTATCTGAATGGATGCGGCTTTTTTACTCTCGGTGAAGTCTTTTTCCTGAACAATATAATTGCTAACACCAAAATCGCGAACGGCATGGGCTATCGCGACAAAGGCGATACCGACTGAAAATACACCAATTTCTTCGGGAGTTAATAGTCTTGCGATAACAATTGCTGACGCAAAATGGAGTATGGTGATGCCATAATTTTGAATAAAAGAAAAAGCGAGTGATTTTTTGACTGACGACATTAACTAATGAAACCCTGTGTTTATTGAGTACCCCGGTGAAGTATAGCAGCGATAATTACACACACCGGCCTAGTTTCAATCTTTACGACGATAAAAGTTCTCTCTATTCATAAGCGTATATCGCTATCTTAAACTACACTTTTTAGGCAAAATCTAAGACCAAACTATTGACCTTGCGCTGAGCGCATACTCGCAGGAAACTTTTAACGGTGAAGTGTATCCTTTTCACAAGCATTTTCCCCCCGATCAATGGCGGCTCGGCAGTTGTCTATGAAAATCTTTGCAAATATGCGCCTGACAATGATGTGATGGTATTGGCACCAAAGGTGCATCTGGCGACGGGAGAACAACTGGACGGCTGGCGCGACTATGATGCAAAAGCCAATTTTACCATTGAGCGCATCAATCTCTTGCGACCTTTGGTTATTCAATCAAAATCCAAATTACATTCATTATTTTTATTGCTGTTCAGGGAAGTCCCGATAAAACTGCGCCTGCTTTATAAATTGTCAGGCTTAGTGTTGAAATACGACATCAAAATTCTCTGTGTCGGGGAGCTCAATTCATTGAGCTGGGTTGCAGCTCTTCTCAAGCGACTACTCGGCGTTAAAATAATTAACTATATTCACGGCGAGGAAGTCACCAATTCGGCCTCTTACGGTCACTATGAGGAAAATCGTAAACGATACTTAGCCAATGCTGACGCTTTGGTTGCCGTCAGTCTTTTTACTAAGACATACCTTATCGAACATTTTGGTATTGCCTCAGATAAAATTACGCTGA
The DNA here is from genome assembly GCA_021736745.1 of Pseudomonadales bacterium. GTDB lineage: Bacteria > Pseudomonadota > Gammaproteobacteria > Pseudomonadales > IMCC2047 > JAJFKB01. Next base: position 4,328 of record JAIPFG010000220.1, on the reverse strand, counting down.
TTCCCAACGGAGTGGATTTAAATCTGTTTAAGCCCGCAGATAAACCTCTCGATTTGATCCAGAAACACCATCTGGAAGGAAAACAAATACTCCTTACTGTGGGCCGTCTGATTCCTCGTAAAGGTATCGATAAAACCATTGCCGCGCTTCCGGAAGTCCTCAAGTCACAGCCAAATGTACATTACCTGATTGTTGGTGTCGGTCCTTACGAAACAGCATTGAAGAGTAAAGTTCACGAATTAGCACTTGAATCCAATGTTACCTTTGTCGGCAAAGTGTCGACAGAGGATTTAAGTCGCTATTACCAATTGTGTGATATTTTTTTAATGCCTAACAGGACTATGCCGGATGGTGATACGGAAGGTTTTGGTTTAGTCTTTTTGGAAGCCAATGCCTGTGGTAAACCGGTGATCGGTGGCAAAGCCGGTGGCGCGGTGGAAGCCGTCAGGGATGGGTTTAACGGGCTGTCGGTCAATGGTGAATCAACGGAAGAAATTGGCGACGCCATCAACCGTTTGTTAACCGATCATGCGCTACGGGAAACGATTATCCAGAACGGAAAACAACTGGCCCGGGATTCGAGTTTTGAGCATTGCGCCCAAGCCTTTAATCATCTTTGTGATCGCTTGCTGAGTGAATAGAATAAGGGATTTCTTTTATTTGATTTTTATATGCCCTTTGCGTCAGCCTTTAACAAAAAGAGAATGGTAGGGTGCACAGAAAACGGTAGCTGAATATTCTCATACCTAACGGATGGTAAGGGTGCTTTTGGTATGAGGCAAGTACGATTTAATGACGAAAGATCAATCAACAGAGAGTGTCCATTGAGCAACAATCCAAAAAAAGTTTTGGTCATCGCCGGAGAATACCCTCCGATTAAAACCATTGGCCGTATTCGCACGGCAAAATTTGTGATGCACCTAAGAAGCATGGGCTGGCAACCTTATGTGCTAACCATGCAATATAACAAATCAAATCCGCTCTATTCGCCCTCTTTGGAAGAAGAAATCCCTCAAGATATTGCCGTTTATCGGGTCGCTAATACCAGTATCGACGAAGCTGTTTTTACGCTCATCAAAAGGCTGATCAGAACCCCGTCAGCGGCTATTAACGCAGAGCAGCCACCGTCGTCAGAACAATCCCCAAGGAATGAACCAACACCAACTCGGGTTGGTATTAGGCAAAGATTAATTACCGGATTTAAATCCTTCACCCGCCATTGGTTACATATTCCTGACGACCAAATTGTTTGGGCTTGGCGCAGTTACCGGGTAGCCTTAGATATTATTAAAAAAGAAAACATTGATCTCATTTACACCAGCTTTCCACCCTTTAGCGCCGCATTAACTGGCTACCGCTTAAAGAAAAAGACCGGCCTCCCCTGGGTCGTTGATTACCGTGATTTATGGACCGATGACGTACTAAGAGAGTGGATTCCCCCACTACGACAATGGTTGGAGAGTAAACTGGAGAAAAAGCTTATTCGGCAGGCTGATGCGGTTATTGCTGTCTCTGAACAGAAAACTGAATATTTAAAAACGTTGCTCAGCGAAAATCATTCCTCATGGCACACCATTACCAATGGCTATGACCTGGAAGCCTTTGAGGATTTACTCTCACAGGAGCAGGTTCAAAACGATCTTATTGATTTTGTTTATACCGGCAGGCTTTTCAAAAATAGACGTGGTTATTCCTTGGCTCATGCTTTGGGGCAGATTAAATCGGAGTATCCCGATCTAATCGACAAAGTAAGAGTTCATTTTTATGGTGGAGTCTCTCCCGAAATTCAAGCGGAATATGATCGTTTAATCAAACAATATGACTTGGAAGGTTGTTTTGTTTTTCATGGTGATGTTGATTTCGATACATCCAAAAAGGTACAGGTCGAGGCGGATTATCTACTGCTCATCGTGGATACTGGGAAAACAGCCGATGGCGTCATTCCCGGTAAGCTGTTTGAATATGTCGCCTCGAAGCGGCCTATTTTTGCATTATGCGACAGCGCTGCCACCACCGATATTATTACCAAGGCAAATATCGGCACCGTAGTACCCGTAAACGATGTGGATCAATGCAAAGAAAGTTTGCTTCACCTGATAAAAAATGAACCGCCGACCTTAGTGACAGATGTTAATACGCAATACCTGGAGCAATTTGACCGAAAATATCTAACGAAAAGATTAGCCGATGCGTTTCACGCGTTATTATAGCGGCCGGCGTTGTTGATAGGCGCTTTATACGATTAAGCTAAATTAAACCGATTACTCCCATGGCGTAAGCTCGTTTAAACCAAATGCTTTAGCACAGTTAAGAGATCACTTTCGATATCGCCGGTTTTGTTTATTTGTTCACCTCGGCCAATTCTTATAAACGCCCTTATTTTCAAAAATTGTCTGCTCCATCATTAACGCATCTGCAAAGAACTTGGTTGCCCAGTTGGGGTACTGCCAAGGATGATAGCCGCCATTAATGGGATGCGAACCTTTAATCCCTCCCCGTTCATTTAAGTCACCCTTTATTTTCTGAGTACTTTTTGTAAACCCGTTTACCGATTGTACGGCTGTTTTATATTTCTCCGCTCCGGTAATCTGGAATAAGCGCCCCCAATTAATACAAAACTGTGCATTGCCTGTTAGACAGGACCATTTAACAGTCGGCTCCCAATCCTTGTTAAATCGTCCCGGCAGAAATCCCTTTCGTTGTATATTGGCTAATACTGCATCACCAATTTTAACGGCCTCATCCAGAAAGTCCTGGCGTTTGCTGTATACCCCGATCTCAAGAAATCCCCTCATTGCATAAGCAAGGGTATGGGTAAAGGGCTGATCATCATCCAGTAAACAGTTATGCTTAAGCCAGCCATTTTCTATCTTTTGTTGTAACGCCCATTCCAGATTCGCGATTGCCGCCTCATAAAATTTTTGATCCCCGCTAATTTCATGAACACGCATTAACCCCCAGGCCGACCGGGTGTTATACACATTGATATTTCGAGTCGTGAATGGCGAACCAAACTGACGCCAACAACCGTCATCATCCATAATGTCACATAACCAGTTAGCGGCTTTAATGGCCGCCTCTCGATAACATTCATTTTTCTCTTGTTCATAGGCTGTCACCCAGCCAAATAGTACTTGTCCGGTATTAAACACTGTCGGTTTATCAGAATCACCTAACGCACCGGCTAGAACACCTCCATCAGGTAATTGTATCTTACATTCCCAGTCGGCCATTTTAATCGCTCGGTGACGATAACTGTCGTCGCCGGTTAATTGCCAGTAGCGATAGAATGTTGGGATGATATACCCTGTGGTTTCCGGGTAAGACTTAGCCCAATGACGGGAACGCACAAGATATGTTTGGGAAACGCCGTCATCAGGCGAGCTCTCCTGGGCATGAACCAACCAGTCCATTGCTGCACTCAGGTGCGTGGAAATGTCTTTAGGCGTTGTTGCACCAAGGTTAATCCGTTCTCTCAATATACGTTTATTTTCTATTATTGTTTGGCGAATATTCATTCAATCTGCTCACTTTAAAACTAGTCAAACATGCTTAACTGCTGGTCGTACATTTTATTAATAGCCGAATATGCCTGGGCACACTGTAAATAGATAAAGCGGGTTGCTCCCAACTTTGAGTACTTTAACACCCCTTCTCTGTCAAAAAACTCGACCAACCTGTTTTCACGGCGGCGAATATTCGCTTCATTAGACAAAACCCGAACGGGAACCACAACTTCCTCTCCCATTTCATTGATTACTTTTCCCATCAACGGCTCATTTTCATACAACGAAAAAGGTAACTTGTCACTGATACAATCTTCCAGAAAATGCGTGAAGGTTACAGTGGAAAAAGGGGTGTCAACGGCAATGATTGCGGCATTCCTGTCCAGCATTTTTTCAAAAGGACTTCCTTTACCAAATGGCTCCAGACAATTTATATGATCAGCGACAAAGGCTTTCGCTTCTTTACCCCAGGCAAGCACAGGATGGGTTGGGCTTAAACTGCGTTCGGTATCCCGCCCTCTCCTAAAAACCTCCGATAAAAGCCCCATTTTAGAGGGTGAACGATTAACCTTCATTTGCCCCCCACTGCGGATGAACTCAGCCGAACTTTGGTTGTGATAGGGCATGGACATCATGACCAACAACCCATCTTCTGTGATAACAGATTTCAATACATTGATAAAATCCAACGGTGACCCATCAAAACCATTTCCTGCCAACCAGGATGAATGAACAGCCAAGGTATCTCCTTTTTTGACACCTGTTTTTTTTAAAAAAACAGCTAGTTCGCGGCCATCATATTTCCAAAGGGTTTTCAGTAAA
>JAIPFG010000219.1 GCA_021736745.1 Pseudomonadales bacterium | reverse complement strand
TGAATGCCGGTGTCCCCCGTTAATGATGAAGAGCCTAATTTTTCCAGTTCTGCGCTGTCATTCTGCGATTGCAAGTAACGAGCATAGGTTTTGAAGAACGTCTCCAACGTGTGACCGAGTTGTGCCGCAAGAAACCCCGGCTTTAATCCGGCAGTTAATCCAAGGCTCGCATACGTGTGCCAGCACTTATAGGCGATTCTATAGCGAACCTCGGCGGTTTCTATTGTCGCTTTCCATTCATCTATTCAGTACTTCCTTCGGCCGTGGGGTTAAGAGTACTTTTCTCTTAATATACGTCTTTGTGGAAGCTTTTAGCACTTGCCTCACAATTGCTTTATCAATATTCAAATATTTCCCATCGTAATCGTTCCAGGTAAGGGTCAACAATTCGCCGATCCGCGCACCTGTTTCAAACGCTAAGGTAAAGTAGGTTTTGGCTTGTCCGTCCAGCTTGTCAAGGGTTGCCATTTTCTCTTCAAAGGTAAATGGATCCGGATCAGGGGATTGATGTAAAAGGAGATCGCCCCCTTTAAGGGGTCCCAAGGAGTCGAAGGCTCCGTTAAACGACTTTGAGTGGCTCACATATTAAAGCCCCCGGCTTTGCCGGGGGCTATTTACTTAATATGATGCCCAATACTAAAAAGTCTGCCCCACTCAAACTAAAACAATGAAGAGGGAGTGAGGCTGATGTAAAGAGATAAATCGAAATCTATAACGAGTAGGTGAAGGTTAAACCATACTGTCTAGGTGGCCCGTAGTTGGCAAAAGAGATACTGCCACCGCGCTGGGAATAGATATGGGTCACATAGTCCTTGTCATTGATATTTTTACCCCAAAGCGCAATTTCCCACCTGCCATTCGCGCTACCATAAGCTAGGCGTGCATTGATGAGAGAATAGCTGGGAATCAGAGTGGTATCATTATTATCCGGGTCGTAGAAACTTTCATCCTGATAGCGAAGATCAATTTTGGCGCTGATATTTGCACCGGAATCCAGGGTCCAGAGATATTTCGTATAGAGATAAGCGGTTAGCTCGGGTGCTTGCCGCAAATTCTTTCCGGAAAAGTCCAACTGACAACCTTGCGTCGGATCGCCTGCTATCTGTAGCACGGCATTGCCGCCATCACATCGTCCGCCTCCACCGTCAACGACGGTTGAGGTGAGAAAGTCCTCATATTCCGAGTCGAGATAGGCGATAGAGCCTCCAACTTGTAACTCATCGGTGGGGTAGGCCTGCAGTTCTAGCTCAAACCCTTTGATGGTTGCAGACGAAGCGTTTTCCGTAAAAAATTCACCAAAGGCCACGGCGCTTCCCAGTGGCACGGTATAAAAGGTAACCTGTAATTCATCGTAGTCTGTCCAGAATGCGCTGGCATTGAGCTGCAGCCTTCTGTTAAAAAACAGAGACTTTATACCCACCTCCAGATTTAATGCTTCTTCGGGATCAAAGGGTGTTGAGGCGACTGAGGGTGATGAGGGGGTGCCGGTAAAACCACCACTTTTGAACCCCGTTGCGGCGGAAGCATAGAACAGTGTGTCGTCCGTTAGGTCCCAGTCAAAAGCGATTCGGCCAGATACATTCTCCCAGTCATCTTCCGTTGTGATAGGATCAAAATTTTGAACCGTAACGGATATTGCTGTTGAGTTGAGTACATCAATATTCGGAATACCGGTTGCTGCTAAGGTGCCTTGCGCATCGACAAAAGCATCCAGGAACGCTTGTCCGGAGGCGGTGTATTCTTTCTCCTCTTCCGAATAGCGCAGGCCCAGGGTCAGCCGCATTTTCTCATTAAGACGAAAAGTCGTCTGCCCATAGACCGCCCAACTTGTACTGTCGTTCTCCTGATCCGAAACATTGACTGGTGAAATGGCAATGTTACCCAGATAATTTGGTACAGCATTAGGAGGGCCTCCGGCAGTTGTCCGCCAGTCACCAAAGTTCAAGTAATTACCGAAATAGAAGGTTTCTACCCGCTCTATATTTTCTTTACTGTAAAATAGCCCGACTATCCAATCAACGGAGTCACTTGAATAGGAAACCCTGAACTCCTGGGTAAACTGTTCATTATCTTCGATCGCGGTATCCGTTGCATCTCGGCGAAAGCCCTGTATCGGTGCAATTAACGAGGGATCACCACTGGTGCTAAATGCCCCGTCATTGTTATTTGCTGCAGGCAAACCTTCGGAATCCTCGGCCCAATCAAATTCGTTTTCGCGATAAGCGGTAATTGAGGTGAAAGAGTATAAGTCATTTATCTCCCAATTTAGCTTGAGGCTAGCACCGAACACCTCTCGATCGGTAAAACCGATATCATCGGAAAACGATTTATGGGGGTCGTTTGCGTTTTTGCCGTAAAGAGCACCTAAAGTCCGGTTAACAGCGATTGGGTTGTTGTAATCATTCAGATTTCCATCCGAAACACCAGAACCCAGCGCTGGCGTTACCTCCCGTGATTTAACTTTGAAGGGTTGTCGGTTAGTATCACCGATATCGTCATCGGCGCCATCCAATGTCAGCGTGATTTCTGTAGACTCTGAGGCGTCCCAAACAAGCTGAGCTCTATAAGACAGAGTTTCCGATTCCCCTGTATCGTCTTTATTGAGCGGTATATTTTCAATAAATCCGTCAGTTTTCCGGCGACTGAGAGAGACTTTTCCTGCGACATTCTCTGATAGTCCACCGCTAATATAGGCAGCAGTATCGAAGGTGTCCCATTCAGCAATGGTTTGACGGAAATTGAACTCTCGCTGTTGGGTTGGCTTTTTGGTGATGAAGTTTATAGATCCCCCGATGGAGTTTTTACCATAGAGGGTACCCTGTGGCCCACGCAGCACCTCGATACGCTCCAGATCGAAGATATCAAACACCTGCGCTGTTCGAGCCGCAATGTAGACATCGTCCACTGATACGACCGTGGAGTCACCAGCCGCTGCGCCGTCCTCTTTTGTTCCTATCCCTCTGATAGCGATTTCCGGCTGACCGGGACTGAAGTTTGCGACCACTAGGCCAGGTGTACGTCCCTGTATATCATTCAGATCCTTAATGCCGTCTTCAGCAATCTGCTCACCGCTAAACGCGCTGATAGCCATAGGAATGTCTTGCAGGCTCTCCTCCTTCTTTTGCGCGGTAACCACAATTTCCTCAATACTTGCAGCAAAAATAGCAGAGCTAGATATCAATAATGAAGTAGAAAGAACTAACGTTTTTTTTGCAAATGGTCTGGACATCTCTTTTATATCTCCCTAGGCACGTAAAATATCAAACGACTGACTCCTTGTTATTCTGCTGAATGCTTTTAGCAGAGTAGAGTTTCTTCTTTATCTTCTGGTTATTAGATTCGATCTGGCTTCTAATTGGCTATTTAGAAATCGTATCAATTTTTGTATAGGCTTATCGTCGTCACAGGAGGCCACCCATAGCCAACTACCATCTCCGTATAAAGGGGGCAGCTGATTATCGGTCGGTATTGATCTGTTCTGTCTACTATCGGGGAGAAAATGTTAACGGAAGATTAAGATCTTTTTGGACGGGTTCTGAAAGCTGAGTATTTCTGCATTTAGAGGTAAAACTTGGCGGGTAGATGTTTTAACCGCGTAATTAATCATTAGGTGCACCCCCGGCCATGCCGGAGGTCATTTAATTATTTTTATGTCGGATAACGGTGCAGAAGGCCATCACCTGGAAGAGGGTTGGCCCGCCACTCGCTGAGTGTGTCGCCAGTTGCTGCAACAACAGCTATGAAAATATGGGGAAGGCTGACTCCTATATCTGGTATGGTCCCAACTGGGGGCGTGCCAGCAGTGGTCCGTTCAGATATTTCAAGGGTTTACCAGTGAAGGGGATATTCGTGTCCCCGGTTTTATTCATTATTCCGGTATCAAGCGTCAGTTAGAGGTCAGTGATGCCTTTATCTCCGTCATCAATATTATGCCGACACTGCCGGAAATAGCGGGTACTGACCGTCCGGGAGATCAATATCAGGGACGGAATGTGGAACCGATGAAAGGAACATCGATGCTACCCCTGTTAGATGGAAAATCTGAGCAAGTACACCCTGATAATTACGTAATGGGTTGGGAGCTTTTTGCCAAACGCGCGTTGCGGCAGGGAGATTGGAAAATTATCCTACAAGGCAAACCCTATGGCACAGATCGCTGGCAACTGTTCAATTTAAAAACTGACCCATGGGAACAAAATGACCTCGTCAGCCAGCAACCGGAGAAGCTGAATACCGGGAGAATTATTGTTAAAGGACACTAACAACCTGTTGATTTTATCGCCTAAAAATACAGGGCCAGATACAATACGAAAAACGATAAGTTAAAGAGGTTTTTGGTTTAGTGCGAGGAGAAGATATTTTTCAGGAATCCCTGTTCACAACGGTGCAGTTGGAATCGTTTGTGCAGGGATCATCCGTTAAGGGCAATCAAGACCCTCCTCAATGAGGCGATAAAGAATCTGAACTGGCTGAACAGTAGTGTCTATTGTGACACCGGCAGGGAGTCGATTCTGCCTGAGCGCCTGATCAGGACACAGCTACTCCAGGTGCTTTACAGTATTTGCAGTGAGCGGCAACTGGTGGAGCAGATCAACTACAACCTTCTGTGCCGCTGGTTTGTCGGGTTGACGATTGATGATCCGGTCTGGAATCATTCCACTTTCAGCATCAATCGTGACCGGTTGCTGGAAAACGATGTAATAACGGAGTTATTTGAGGGGTGGTTGGCTTAGCCAGGAAGCAAAAAATCCTATCTGATGAGCACTTCAGTGTAGACGCCACCTTAATTCAAGCCTGGACATCGCATAAGAGCTATCGCCGCAAGGATGATGACAGTGAGTCGCCAGTGGGTGGTGGTCGTAATAACGAAGCTAATTTTGACGGGGAAAAGCGCTGTAACACTACCGATGAGTTGAAGGCGGATGGCGAGGCACGGATGGCCAAAAAGGGTCCTGGTTAAGAGACCAGGCTATCGTATATGGGCCACACGGTGATGGAGAACCGGAATGTCCTGATTGTTAAGGCTGCCGCCAGCCATGCAACAGGCAAGGCTGAACGGGAGATTGCTACGGAGTTATTGGCGGAGCTACCGGGCACGAAGAAGCGCACCGTGGGTGTGGGTGTGGATAAGAATTATGATACGGTGGGTTTTGTGGCTGATTGTGGGCTATGAATGTGACGCCCCATGTTGCCAGGAATGATAAGCGGCCTGGCGGATCGGCCATTGATGGTCGAACCAGTCGATATGCTGGCTACAAGATTAGTCAACGAAGTAGAAAGCGGGTGGAAGAACCCTTTGGTTGGGGCAAGTCAGTTAGCTTGAGCAGGCAGATGAAAGTGCGTGATTTAGTGAAAGTGAACAGTGTATTTATGCTCACGATGATTGGCTGGAACCTGACCCGAATGAGAGCGTTACAGGGATAGTCCGCCGAAACTCTGTCATCCTGCATTATATGAGCAAGAAATGGCCTTAAATCGTCGATTTAGGCCGAGAATTCCAGCCTCAAACCATCAGATGGTCTGAAGCGGGATGAAAATCAACAGCCTGCTAAGA
>JAIPFG010000218.1 GCA_021736745.1 Pseudomonadales bacterium | reverse complement strand
TGTCCTCCATGGTGCACTACGGCATTAACCTTCGGGAAGAGCCAACCATGGGGTGCGCCATCCATGAAGAGGACCGATTCCGACTGTGCCGAATCACTCGGTTCAAGACCCCCCCAACCTTTGGCAAGTATCGCCCGCACTCCGGTGAGTCGGACCGCTTCCAGAACCATTCGCGTGACCCGCTTGGGATCACGTCCGAAGATGCTTCCAAACCCAAAGTAGACCGGCGGTTCGCCCTTTGACAGGAACCCGGTCAAGGATCGTGGAGGATTAAAGTCCTCAGCCTGGTTGAGAAACCAGAATCCCGTCACAATCGCAGTCTCGGACCAGTCTTCCGGACGAGGGATTATGTGTCGGCTGAATCCGTGTAACGCCGGGATCGGGCGGCCATCCGGAAGCCGCATTCTGAATGCGGGGCTGCGTGGGTCCAGCCCGTTTTGTGTGCGCCACTTCTTGACTCTCTTGCTCATCATCATCAAGATTCTTCTAATGAGGTGATAGGTCAGCCGACGATACCCGGGTCCAAAGGGAAGCTCGGGGAACCCCATCGCCGGGAATCTGGTTGTGGGCACATACAGTGGAAGCCAGAAGGCCAGCATGCACGGCGCACCGAGTTTCTCGGCGAAGTCCGGCGCACCGAGAGCCTTGGGGTGGTATAGAATCAGGTCCGGAGCCGACGCCTTGCACGCCGCCCACGCATCTTTCATCTGCCGTTCCTGGAGATCGCCAAGCTTCGAGATCATGGGCGCCAGAGTTGCCAGGGTCTTCCAGAAGCTTCCCCCATTCCCAAGGATGATCTTCCCCTCCGGTGAGTGCATGAAATCGATAAAATCGTTGTTAACGTAGGCATAGCCGAGGCCGTTTTCCCGTACGAAGGGCTCGAAGTGCACACAGGTACAAATGGTGATTTCATGGCCGGACGCCATCAGTGCTCGGCCCAATGCGATATAGGGTTGAACATCACCTCGTGTGCCAATCGTCAAAATCAGGATCTTCATGCTGATGCTTCTCCGCCTCGTTCGCTGATTCTAATCATTTTTCGCACTGGATCGACAGTATATTACCCATTGTTTCGTATTTTGCCGTCAAACCAACTTGTTTGAAAATTTCTTTGTGGTCGTCCACGGATCTTGAAATTAACTTAACGCTGTCGGCCAACGCCTGAAGGTGTTTGTCACTGGGGGCTGGGGGAGAAAGCCCCCCGGCTACCCGATTATAGGATCACTTCTCCTTTGGATAGAATTTTTTGCATTCTATACCTAGGGCAGCGTCTATAAATTTAATACCTGAACAACAGTCTAATCCGTTTCGCCCTACAAATGTGTTTTCTCTGCAAGCACCCGCCAATAGTTTATGCCAAGTTTTCCCATTTGAATTTGGGCCGCCATTAGATTCATATCCATACGCACAATTATTTATTCTTTTATCAGAATCACTCCTCCCCTTATTGAAGTTCTTTTCTCCAACCTTTAGGCACTGCCTGTAAACCGGTTCATCAATTTCTTTTTCCGTCACCACCGCTTTCATTATATTTATACATGACACATGCTCTCGATTCATAATGCAGTTAACCCTGCCGTCAAGTTTCGAAGCCATTCTTTCCAATTCTCTGCATTTTGATGACAGAATATCCGGAATATCGGATTTATCGCACCACTGTTCATAAAACGCCGGCGTAAAATCATAAGTATTTTTATGTGGGCCGCCACCGCGATACATAACGACCAAACATTGATCTGAATCGTTTTCTTCAAAGCATATTTCGCAATTGCTATTTTTGCTGCATTTTTCAAATTTTGGCGATATCGAGCCAGGCATATGCGCATACACAGTTCCATTCATTGCTGGGTGGAATACCACATGAGAGTCACAGTTACTCGGACAGGACCTACCGTCATCATATATAGTCAGCTTAATTGCCGATGTGATACTCGGTATGGATAGTGTGATTAAAACAACAAATATTTGATACAGCCTAGGCATGAAAACCTCCTTTTTTCGTATAACTTTATGAAAATCACCGGCTTCATCCGGTGTATTTTCTGGTTGGAATTAACTATGATGTCCCCGGAATCCCACTGAATTCCGCAAAACCTAACGAATTACAGACGGGCATATACGGACGGGCATGCCTGCTATCTGACTACTGTCAATAAAATGGTTCGCCGCCGGTGCCACTACATCTTTCCATCCTCTGCCAGTTTCACAATTTTGAAAGTTAAGTCGTATTTCATTTCCTTTGCCAGGTTGTTGAGAGTTTAACATGATTATTGAGTCAGGGCCGGGCTTTAAGTGGCAGGGTCCGTTAACAGGTTCGGCATATATGAGACTTGTACCTGCCATCTCAAACCATTTGGGACGCCAGGAACTGGGTCGCTTAAGATCTACAACCACAACGACCGAGAACTTCAAATTGGCCTCCCCATCGATAGGGATGGTGATTACGGGGTCGTCTTTTTCACACCCAAGGATGGTAAGTGGAACGCCATGGGTATTCTTAATAATCAGGGTTTGCGTTTTTGAACGTTTCAGCAGTAATTGAGGTTGCTCTGGAATTATAATAAAATTGCCGCAGCCCGAGATCATTATTATTAATAGAAATACTACACTTGAAAATATAGAATGTTTCACGGATTTTCTGCTCATCGCTTCACCTCATTATAGATTCTTCGCCAAATGGTTTCGTCATAGACCCGTTGATCATTGCGATTGACTCTACCGGCCTGAACTTCGTTAAGAAAGTCTTTGACGACTCTGGGCTTGGCGGGTTTGATTTTTTCTCCATAAATGCTGTTTTTCCCCTTCTTGGCGCCGTCCGGACTCCCGGTGTCCACGATCTGTTTGACAATTTGAAGGACTTCTTCATTTTCAGCAATAGTAGCGTGATCCTTGGCATTTTCCAAATCTATCGTGTTGGCCAGCGGTGTTGATGCATGCCTCGCAGACCAGAAAGGAACCGTACCGTCCCCACCACCTTCCGTGCTTAGCGTTTTAAAAGGTGCAGGGTGCTTATCGGGATCAAAACCCGTGGGTAATTCTTTCCAGGCCTGTTGTGTTGGTGTGTTCTTATCTTTTGAAGAACGTATGTTAAAAGAAAGTCGTCCAATGGTATCCGGAATCGGCCGAGCGATAAGTTGCCTTATTTGACGCGCATTTTCGAGATAACGCGGATTAACCCAATCGCCAGGGTATCGGTTCAGATTGGCGTGGCTATAAGGATCCTTTGGTTCATTGGTTTTAAAGTCCACCATTGGATATTCATCTGCGGCAAAATCCAGTTGTGAGTGATAAATGTCAAAGGTTTCCTTGTCTATAAACATGAGTGAGTAGGGGCCGGGCAACGTTCCGGTGATTTGTGCGATCTTTCTGGCCCCATGCAACTGAGATAGGGGCGTCTGCCCGATATAATAGCGTCTTTGGTGGGACCAGGTTCCATAAAATGGTGTTGCCACTGTGATGATACGCTCAAACCAGGACCTCGGATCGGATCGTCGCTCTATAAACACCCTAGCCACCAATCCCCCCTGGCTGTGGCACAGCAACGTGGTCTGAGGGAGCGGGTCGACATGGTGCCGGTCAAACACGGCTTGTCTAAAAAGATTCAGAAACTCTTCAAGAAAGGCTGCCGATTCTGCTAAAGGACGACGCCAGTCATAGCCGAAAACCAGATAATTGTAATCCCCGTTCTCACGGTCGGTGAAAAACTTTTCTGTGCCGTCATATGCCTTAATCAGGTAACGGAGAGGACCATCTGGAATGACTATATAGGCGCCCATATCCCTTCCTTCCTGGTCTATTTCGAGTTTGAGAGCATCACCATGAAACAAGATACCAACGTCCATCCATATTGGGTCGACTTCAACCAGACCTGGAGGGATCTCGTTAAAGACCTGTTTTGAACGATTCAGTTGTGAGCCCATCCCACCTGGTAAGAGGATAATGGTCTTGACTCCCGACTTGAAAGTATAGAGAACACTCCGAATTGATGCACGCATAGAATTACGGATGGTATTATAGCGAATGAGATCATAGTCCATAGCTTTTCTCCTTTATTTCGATTTCGGCATATCTGAATATTACCTTCCTATCCCCGAAATTGATCACTTGCTCAGACGCAGAATGCGTATGTGCTACTGGAAGCGCTGGCGGTACACCCGGACAAAAGTTCGGGAACTCCGCAGGCTGGGGACTTCCCTGAAAGCAGCCATAGATGTCGGGCTCAGCAGAAAAGGCCCATGGAGACTCGCATGTACCCTGGCAACCAGAGACCCGCATGACCAATCAGTGGCTCAAGGATCAAGGTTATTATCTGTCAAAGAGCTGTGGGTGAACATTCATTACCCGGCTACGGCCCGGTAGTCTCTGTGAAACGCCCCGTGCGGACCCGCATGCGGGGTGTTGTGGGGGCTGGGGGAGAAAGACCCCCGGCTACCCGATTGGGCTATAAATTGTCGATAACATATGACTGCCCTTTATTCAGTATTTTTATGCCTCTATCGACAGGATTTAAATTGTAAAGGCTTTCAATGAATTCGCGCTCCAATACAATTTTTATTTCTTTCCCCTTAAATGCCTCATTTGAGGATAACTCGAAAGATAGAGTGTCAGAATCAAGTGACGCCGTGGTTTCTGAAACTTCTATGGGCGCCACCTCAAGCGCTAACTTAGATATGGCAGACAATTCATTTATACATTTATTCCAGTGAGACTCGCAATTAGTCCATTTGCTTGACAGGATTTTCTTTAATTCGGCGTCGATGGGCTCATCGATGGCGTAGGCATACTAAACAGGATTCATGGCTTTTTTTGATATATACAGAATACCCCTTGTATCATCGGTTTCGGTATTGCTTAATGTGAATATTCGCTCTCCCGTATCCTCAAATATAGTCTGACCAGATACGTACATGTTTGTTTTTTTAAACAATGGAGATAGTTTTTTAACTAAATCATGTGAAAAATAAGAAGGCTGGTTACTGGACTGGACCAACGATATAATTAACTTTTTGTTTACATTATTTTCTTTAGCATCGAGATATGATTTATATCCAGTGGCAATCGAAGTCAAAGCCGCAAGACTGATGATAGCAATCTTTATGTTTCGGCTGGGGTCGGTAGAGGTGCCGAGGATAGCCGCTCCGAGTGTTACAGAAATTAAAACAAACTCAATTATTCCATCCATATTCAATTCTCCGTTTTGAAGCCCAACGTTAGAGGTGAGGGGCCGGGCGGTTTAAGACAAGCTTACCTGATACGATGAATGTCATTTTACGGCAAACTCTAAATCGGCCAAACCCGCCCGGTCCCTTCAACCGTTTTGTTAGCGCATTAATTGAGCCAGGCCCTTTTTCTTTATGGATCTGACAGATTGTTACCTTCGTGTGACCGTCATCCTTCCCATCAATTGAGAATTGTCAGGCAAGGAGTATTCACCCGGCCAATCCCTATTGAGATTCGCGTTGCGCAGATAGGTGGTCAATTGCTGACTACCAGCCGGTGTGACCGCCACCAGCAGGATATCGAACGCTTCGCCTTGATTTGCGTGCGGTCCCGCGCCCAAATAGACGAGGCCTTTTCC
>JAIPFG010000217.1 GCA_021736745.1 Pseudomonadales bacterium | reverse complement strand
CTATAAGGCTCGTGTTCAAATACAGGGAGTCTACACCATCATGGGCGAGCCATTGATGATTAATACTGAAGGCAGTGGCTTCGGGTTTTTTTATACCGTACCAGCGGGCAACCCATGATCCCTGAAGCTGTTGTTTGTCTAACCCCAACTCATTAGCGTGGTTGATCAATAATCCTGTCAGCGCCAGAAGAACCACGAAGATAGCAGCAATCAGCGCGATCCGACGATGCCAGCGTAATAACAGAATGAGATTACGGCGTAGCATCATTGTTATTATTCATCAGGGTTTGTCGATGCAGATAAAGCGCCAGTCTCGCTGCCCGAACAACGGCTTCGACTGATAAGGTGGCTCCTGTGATACCGTCAATATGGCGATCGAGATCCAGTTCCGGGTTGAGCTTAGTACCGCTAAATTGTTGGGTAAAGAAGGGATACCTGACTTCGCTGCCACGACTTTCCCGAAAAGCCAGGATACTGACGGACTCAATGGTATCGCTATTGATAATGACTCCAATCGTGATAGGGAGTTCTTTGCCAATTTCATCAAAAACCCAGGCGGTACGTGTTTCCTGAGACCAATAACGCACACGCAAATTTGGATAAGAGCGGTTTAGAATTTTAGAAACCTGTTCTTTAGATTCGGGGGTAAGCCATAAACGGGATGGTTGGGGTTTTTTTGTTGGAAAACTGGTATTGATAAAGGTCTCTGCCGTCATATATATCCCTTTGGCAGAAAGAGAATTCGCTGTGAAAAGCAGCAATGAGAGGAGTAATATTTGGGTGCGCAAAAGGGCTGTTCTCTCTGACTTATGAAAGGAGCGCAAACCTTCTGTCGATAAACCGTGACAAAAGGCTTTAGCGCTCCGCAAGGGCATGTATTCTAGCAACCCCTATTTAAAAGCTCCAACCTAATCCCAAGTTCACACCGTCCAGTTCCGTTTTCCCATTGGGTGCATCCTGATCCTGGTAATCTAGCTTGAACACGACATGTGGGGTCAGCCAATAATTCAAGCCAAGATCCAACTGGTCATACTCGGTATCATTGCTGGCTCCAGCCTGGTTATCCCACTCGCTGTAACGCGCAAAAAAACCTAGCTTATCGTTAAGCCGGAAGGAGGGTTCGATATAAAATCCTTCCTGTTCGTCAGCACCGCTTTTTACGCTGTTGATGCCATCATCCAGATCCCAGTGTGCATAGAGTGCGCGCAGGGCAAAAGGACCATTCTGATAGGCCGCATGTGCTTCAAAAAGAGTTGCATCTATTTCATCACCATTAAAGTTTTCACTTTGGTACACATCCGTTTGGTACTGCAGCGTGGCCGCTAGTTCCAGGCCCTGGATGCCCGTGTATTTAAGACGTGCGGTAAAGGCTGGATCATCAGCTTTTGCTTCAGCGGCTTTTTGCCGACCGTCGCGGATTTTGTAATCACCGGCACCCGCATCGATAAACAATCCAGAGTGGAAAGCCAGATCATAATTTAAGCCTGGCGCAATTTCGCCATTGATCCCTGCACCGGCTTCCCACCAAGTTGCAGGGATAATGTTTTTTTCCACTGAATTGCGTTCCGTACCGTAAAAGGTATCTGGCTCATGGGTTTCGTTAAGTATCCCAACCGGTATCAAAAATACACCGGCCTTAGCGCGATGATTTGCAGCAAAATCCCACTCGATATATGCTTGCTCAAGCTCGACCTCACCGGGTCCGCCGCCGCCAGTCAGGCTATGTTCGACTTCAAGTTCCGAAAAAAAGCGAACCTTGTCATTAAATTGATGGCCAAAGAAGAGCACAAAGCGGTGCAAGTCAATTTCGTCCTTATCATTATTGCCGCCGGATTCATCATCCTGGTTGTTATAATGAATTTCGCCGTAACCACCGATGGACGTTTTTTCGACCCAATCCGCTAATTTTTCATATTTCTGACTCGGCGCTTTTTCGACAGCATCTGCGGTTGCTTCCACCTTGACTTCTGCCACTTCCAAACGCTCATCTGTTTTAGTCAATTGGCTTTTCAGGCGCTGAATTTCTGACTGTTGTTGCTGGATAATTTCCCACATCTCCTCGACTGAAGGTGTCGCCGCATTCAGGTTCCCGGCACAAAGGCCAGCGATGGAGAGAGCTAACAAATGTTTTTTCATAGTGTTCCCTTGAATGGTAATGGATAGTCAATTTTTAGGGAGCCACTCTAAATGAAAGATAACGCAAATGCAAATCATTCTTATTTAGATTTGATTTAGATCAAGTTAATAGTATAAAGCCATAAAAATGCTTATTTATGAGAAGAAATAAAGGATTTTCTATCGACTTACCACCTTGGTTTGCCATAGCCTGCGACTTTATGCAGAGTGTTCTATTTATAAAAACAGATTGGGTCTAGGGGAGAAATTTAAATGCACCAATTTAATGTGGTTATGTTAGCGCTAACGAGTATTTATTTGGTCTGTGGTGTTTTTATCGGCTTGTCTCTAAAAATACTACCGGCAAAAATTGGTGGTTTACTACTATTATTGGTCGGTGCGTTACCCCATTGCATCTGCCTAGTACTGGCGATTCAAGCAGGGCATACAACTGCTGCCTGTGTCTTAGCAATTTTCTCTTTTTTCTGGCTCTATCTTGGTATCGCCTACGCATTTATCAAACCCGATCCGAACGAAACCGGTTTGCTTTCAAGCATTGATAAGGGATTACTATTTCTAGAACCCCCTATGGCGGTAATGATCTTTGTCTATCAGCAGGATTATTGGGCAAAGGATGTGGTACTGGCGTGGCTATTGAATGGCCTTGGCGCAACGGTGGTTTATCTCTGGCTGACTAAATTTGTGGCGGTGCTGTACACGTCCAGTGCCTATAGCAAAGCCAACCCGCCAGCGATAGTGGCATTGTTGAATAAGTTTGTTCCTGTGGTGGTATTTCTGCTCAGCCTGGATGTGATTTATGCCATCAATGACCAGCTGAATAAGTAATTCTGCGGGTCATCCTCACTCTCTCCAATGGGGAGAGTGAGGATGACATATTTTATTGTGCTAAATAGGCCTGGGCCATGTCACAGGCAGATTCTATAAATAGTGGACCTAATTGTTGTGCGGTTTCTGTTTCCTTGCGAGTCTGCGCCCAGCCGAGATAAGTAAAACCTCGGGCTAACATAAAGAGAGGTAACTGGTTCAGTTGTTGATCTGATAAGGGACGGTGTTCTCTATAGCCATGGATCAATGCTTCTTTAGCAATGCCGTAAAAATCTTCCTTGCGGATAAAATATAGTGCAGTGGCCAGTTCAAAAAGATGCCATCCAAAGCCAGCATCATCAAAGTCGATCAGTTTTACCCGGTCGCCAGAAACCATCAGATTTTCAGCCACGAAATCGGCATGAATCAGGCTGTAATTGTCCGAGGATTTTCCATAATTGAGCAAGTCACGATAGACCCTGTCTCTGGCCTGTAACAGCAATTCGCGCTGCTCCTTATTCAGCATTTCGAATTCCCAGAAGGGTCCCCAGAAAGGTTGGTCGCCCGCAAGTCCATCGGCATCCCAGGCATGTCTCGTGAAACCATCTGGAAGCTGCCATTTCGTTGCCTGATTGTGAAGACGCGCTGCGATACTGCCAATGGTGTGGTAAATCCGGGTAATGTTATCGGTATCTTTATCCTGTTGGCTCTCAACCGAACCCATGGGCTCACCCTCGACCCATTGAAAGAGGTCTATTTGCCGAGGTTCGGGAATGGCATCGGCTTTCACTTGGGCAAAATAATCACCGCTGAGTGTGGGGACAATAGCAGGAACCTCAATGCCGTATTCATCGAGCGCTTGTATCCACTCCAGTTCAGAGCGTAACTCGGCATTTGTATGGTAACCCGCTCGATGGATTCGCAGGGCATAGCGTTCGCCGGTGGTAGTCATCAATTTAAAGACAGCATTTTCACGGTATTTAATAAAAGACAATTCTTTCTGCTCCAAACCCCAATGTCCTAGTGCCTTCGTAGCCAGATCCCGCATCCTGTCCTTCTGTTGGGTGCTATCAAGCGCGTAAAAATCAATCATTGGAAATGCCTCTAAATCAAAGTGAAGCAAGGGCTTCGTCAAGCGTGGTGAGTAGCAGGTCAGCATGCTGGTGGGTAAATACCAGTGGTGGGCGAATTTTTAAGATATTGTCAAATCGACCAATTTTGCTGAGCAGGACACCCCGGTCGCGCATGCGGTTAACCAGGCGCTTAGTTTCGGTAACGGCTGGTTCCTTTGACTGACGATCACATACGAGTTCCAGGCCAAAAAATAAGCCCCGGTCACGTACTTCCCCAATCAGTTCGTATTTCTCCCCTAGCCGCCTAAGACCCGTAGCGACATAGGCGCCCACCTCTGTTACCTGTGCCAAGAGGTTATTCTGTTCAATTTCGTCCAGAACCGCCATGCCGACGGCGCAGGAAACCGGGTTACCCCCAAAGGTATTAAAATACATAGAGGACCGGCCGAAGTGATCAATTAACTCAGCTCGTGCAATGACAGCTGACATGGGGTGGCCATTACCCATTGGTTTGCCCAGGGTAACAATATCTGGTGTCACTTTATCCCATTGATGGCTCCATAGGTGGGTACCGGTACGGCCAAAACCGCCCTGAACTTCATCGGCGATATATAAACCACCCGCTTTACGCACTCTTTCAACTGCCAATTCGATAAAGCCCGGGGGTGTCTTCAGTAACCCTTCATTGGCAAATTCCGGACAGACCAATATTCCTGCCAGTTTGATGCCTGCCTCAGTAAAGGAGTCGATGGCTTTCTGTACCTCGTTGGCGTAAGCCTCAGCAAGCTCCGCACCTTGAAGACTGTTTAACCCCCGATAGGAATCGGGAATGGGGAAGGCGCGAACATTTATGGCATTTATGGCCTCTGGCATAAACCCGGTACCCAGTTCAGCCACGGCTGCGGTATTCCCATGATAAGCAAAATCGGTAACGATAATGCCCATTCCTCCAGTGCAGTGTCGGGCGATACGCAATGCCAATTCATTTGCCTCACTGCCGGTACAGGCGAACATGGCCATGCTCAATGAGTCATCGAAAGTGGCAGTGAGTCGTTCGGCGTAATTGACAATATTTTCGTGCAGGTAGCGTGTGTGAATGTTCAGTGTGGCAGCTTGTCGGGTGAGCGCCTCCACCACCTGAGGATTACAGTGGCCAACGACAGGAACGTTGTTATAAGCATCCAGGTAGCACTTACCGTCGGTATCATATAACCAGACACCTTCCCCTCGCACCAAATGTAAGGGATTGTCATAAAACAGCGGGGAGTGTTTGCCTAATAGTCGGTAGCGACGTGCTAATAAATCTTCATCATTCATGGGGCGCTCTCCTATCAGCAAACGGTTAGCTTTTTGGTCGTTGTGCTTGATGGTAGAACTGTCGCATCATCACTGGGCTTTCAGGTAGAGTGGAGCCACCGTCTACCACAATAGTTTGGCCGGTAATATAGGAGGCCTCATCGGATGCCAAGAAGAGCATGGTGTTGGCAATGTCCTCCGGTTTACCCAATTCCCCTTTGGGAATCATCGAGGACATTTCCTGCAATTCATCGGCATCCGCCAGCACTGACA
>JAIPFG010000216.1 GCA_021736745.1 Pseudomonadales bacterium | reverse complement strand
CTTGTGGTTTGAAAGGTTTCACCAGATAATCAACGGCACCGTTGCGCATGGCATTGACGGCGCTACTGACATCGCCATAGGCGGTCATTAACAATACCGGCAGCGCAGGATAAATATGCTGTAAGCGCTCTAAGAGTTCATGGCCGCTGATCCCGCCCATATTAACGTCACTCACGACCATATTTACCTTTTGCTTTTCCAGCAGTGCTAATGCTGCCTCTCCGGAGTCCATTTGAATCACCTCGAATCCGGCAAGTTCGAGCGTATCATGAAGGGCTTCGCGTAGTTCAAGATCGTCTTCAACCACGAGTATCTTACTTTTACTCATCAGCGGCTTTCCTGAGATTTGTTAACGGAGAGCGCGGCACAAATCGGCAAGGTCAATAGCATCTGGGTGCCCTCTGCTGAAGTGGACTCCAGCCGAAACTCTCCCTGGTGCGCACGCACTACCGCCTGAACAACCGCCAGACCCAATCCGGTGCCATGCGATTTCGTGGTAACAAAAGGCTCCATCACTCTGTGTTTCACCCTTTCACTAATCCCTGGCCCCTGGTCACAGACACGAATTTCCAGCATCGCCTCATGTTGTTCCAAATGAATCTGTATCTGCGCACCTTGGCCTACCGCCTGGATTGAATTATTAATCAGATTCAGGATTGCGCCTATCAAGGCCTCCAGATTGCATTGCAACACGGCATTCTCAGCCTGATTGTTGACGCTCAAAGCAGAGTGACTTGCCAATAAGGGGGATTCCGCCGCCATTTCAATACCCGTCACCAACTGCGCTGTTTCAATCCGGTCCGCAAGGGCCATATCACCTTTGGCAAAAATCAACATATCGCGCACCTGCTGCTCCAGGTGGCTTAATCTTGAATTTAATTTATCCGCAAATCGTTTTTGCTGCGCCGGCTCTAAATCGGTATTGGTCAAATGTTCGCCGTATAAAATGGCCGCCGATAAAGGGGTGCGTATCTGATGTGCCAAAGAGGCCACCATTTCGCCCAAGGAGGACAGCCTCTGGTGTCGACTCAAACGCTCCTGTAGCGCTCGGGTTTCGGTCATGTCCGTTAATACGATAAGCTGACCGGGTTGGCCGTCCAAAGAGCGGGTCGCAAGGCTAACCCGGCGGCCATCCTTTAATGACACCTCATGACCATCGTCCAATCTTGGCGCAAAACTCCGTTGGATAATATCCAACCAGCTTTCACCCAATAACGGCTCGCCGAGTAACTCCGCCGCCGCCAAATTACACTGTTGTACACGACCACGTACATCAAGCACGACAACACCCACCGGCAGAATGTTGAGTAAACCTTCCAGGCGGTTGGTCACCATTTCCTTTTTGGCAACTTCTTCCTCATGCTGCGCCTGTGCCCGAGCTAATTCAGCCGTCAAATCCTTTACCTGTTGCTCCAAGCCGTTATAAGCATCCGTAAGCTGTTGGGACATCAGGTTAAAAAATTCAAATGCCGTTTCCAGTTTATGTTTATCCGGCAAGTCCAAATTCAGCGCCAGGCTCCCACCGCTCAGCCCAGTCTTAATTGACCCGGAGCTATTCACGTCAGGCAAAGAGAGCCGCGTTAAATTATGTACTTTTGAATGTGCTAATTTCGATTCGGTATAGGCTGTCATTCTTATCCCCTAAACCCGTCAATTTCTAAAAAGGTATTGCCAAACGACAAAATCATGACGGATTTGCACTAGTCATAGCTAAAAATGCAAGGAATGTGCCTAAACTGAACTAACCCGGCACTGGATTAATTTAACTTTGATTTTCAAAGAGTTAATGATGAAAACTTATTAAACGGTCATTCTGGATTGACGAAAAATTGACTGTGCTACTGCCAGGGGCATTAAAGAAAGGGGATAGTTGCGCCAGAGAATTACTCGCGCTGCAAACCGTATTTACGCATTTTCTCAACCAGTGTTGTACGACGAATATTGAGTTTTTCAGCCGCGCGCGCTACCACAGAATTAGAATCATTTAACGCTTGTTCAATCAGACTCCGTTCCAGGTTTGTGAGATATTCCTTCAGGTCTATCCCCTCATTCGGCAAAAGGGTATGACTTGGCAGTCCAAAGTCAGGTATTTCAGCGGCGGTTTGTTCCACCAAAAAGAAACTCTCTTCCTCCTGCACGGCGTCACTCGCTTCAATATAGCGAAGCTTCTCCGGCAAATCCTGTACGCCAATCACCGCATCCGGATGGGTAATAGCCAGTCGTTCAACCAGGTTGGCCAACTCTCGTACATTACCGGCCCAACTATGACGACAGAGTGACTGTATTGCCGAACTATTGAATTTCACCGAACCGCGCTTCTCCGCCTCAAGCCGTACGATCAGTTCATTCAACAGAAGCGGAATATCTTCAACACGTTCACGGAGTGCAGGCATTTCAATGGGGAATACATTCAATCGATAGTAGAGATCTTCACGAAACGAACCCTCTTCAATCATTTTTTCCAAATGCTTATGGGTCGCGGCAATGATGCGAACATCGGCCTTCAAGACCTGATTACCACCCACGCGCTCATAAACCCGCTCCTGCAACACCCGCAGAATTTTGACCTGCATATTGAGTGGCATATCGCCGATTTCATCGAGAAACAAAGTGCCGCCATCGGCCATTTCGAAGCGACCCGGACGACTGCTGATAGCACCGGTAAATGCTCCCTTTTCATGTCCAAATAACTCACTTTCCAACAGTTCGGCAGGTATCGCGCCACAGTTCACCGGAACAAAAGGCTTCTGGCGTCGCTGGGAATTATAGTGAAGGTTACGTGCTACTACCTCTTTTCCGGTACCCGATTCCCCGGTAATCAACACGCTCACATCCTTATCCGCTACCTGGGCCATGAGCTTACGGACATTTTTAATACAATCGCTGTCCCCGACCAAACTGCGAAACAGTTCAAGATCACGATTTTTACTTCTGTCACGCATGTTTTCGTATTGCTCACGATAAAGCTGAGCACGGTGCAGAGATCCTAACAACTGATTATAACTGAGTGGCAAACTGACATTACCGATCACCATTCGACGTAAGGTCGCATCACTGCTTTCTTTGATCTCACGCTCCCCCAGAAGCAGTACGGGCACGCCGGAATCCCAGGCGTTCAAATCAGCCAATACCGTTTCCAAGGCAAAATCACCTTCAATACCGCCAATCAGCACGGCGACGACTTCATCACTGCTCTTAAAACCCTCTGTAGCCCGTTGTTTCCAATCGCGCGAACTCGCCGCAACCGAGTATTCCCCCAGGAAATCCATGATCACTTTCAGATCATGGCAACGCTGGTTATCCTCTTCTATGATTAAGGCTTTAATTTCTCGACGCATTTTTATTCTTTATTGAAATTGCTGTTATGGGAGAAGAAGTATGAGTTCATAGCCTAACAACTAGGCTGTTCAAAATTTTGACGCATTGTAACTTTGTATGGATTAAATTTAAACCAAGATTTAATAATGTCAATTTTGTGACGCCATTTGTAGCGTGAAATTGTGTCGCCCATAGGGAATGCTTAGAGGTGAGAATAGGACACTAGAGGCGAGAATGGCCGGACATTAGAGATGAGAATAAACGACTAACAAACCCTGGAAAGTCCAGTCTACCCAACAAACTCGCCCGTTGAGGTAACTTCAGACCATCTGTTAAATAGTGCAGCTAACGCCGCCAGCAGGGGAGGCAAACCCAGAGCGAAGCGGCGGGTTTGACTTCCCTCTGGCTGGCCTTGTTATACATCTTCATCCTTTGGTCCGACCCAAAAGAGGGAATTATGCGCAACCTCCCAGAGATAACCATCCGGGTCTGCGAAGTATCCGGAGTAACCACCCCAGAATACCTTCTGACCAGCCTTCACCAGTTTGGCGCCTGCTGAAACTGCCTGTGCCAGGACTTCGTCAACCGCTGATTCAGAGTCCACGTTGTGAGCAATAGCAATACCAGAAAACCCGCTGCCCTCTGGAGATATTCCTGCGTCGTCGGCCAGGGACTCACGGCCGTAGAGGCCCAACCAACTTCCGTTGAGCGTGAAGAATGCCACTTCCGGCGGTGACTCCATTCTTGGGAGTCCAAGCCCTTGCTCGTAAAACCGAATTGACTTCTCCAAGTCCGTGACTCCGAGAGTAATCATACTGATCCGTGGCTTCATTCAGACTCCTACTTTGATGTACAACGCCGCGGTTTGGGGCTGACATGGAGCGCCAGCGGAATGGTAGTCCCAGCCGAAGGCGACAACACCGCCTTGTTAAATTTTATTGGCTCGACTCTGAGTAAGAATACTTCTCAGATGGTTTCATGGCCATGAAAAGCTTAATGGCTCCGATAACAATAAGTGCCTTTGCCACAACAATAAATGGAGCTGCGTAGGTCATAAGTGCGAAAGAGGCTCCGCCACCCTGAATTGTTGATGTCCATAAGCGCAATAGCTGTGGAAGTAAGATAAAAAACGCGCCAATGGAAAATAGCCATTTGCTAGGGTATGGCCTTGGAAGCCTATCTTTAACGTTGAAATATTTTATGAATAGGAGCGTTAATATAAGCGGAATTATATATGTGGCTACTAGATTCAGAGAGAGGAATACATAGTGTGGATACTCTTTGAACATTGGGCTGTACATGCCCCCTACAAACTTTGTAAACAGAAATGACCCCACCGGGATCATTGATGCAAAGAATATGGTAAGCCCTAATATTATTTGTGGCATAAAACTCTCCTTGTAATTTAACGCCCGGCTTAGGGGCTGATTGTTGAGCGCAGCGAGACAGGCAGTCCCAGCCGCGCTCTTTGCGGCTTACTACAGCCGCTTGTTATGTGGTGCAAGTTAACTAGGCTTTTATTTACGGTACTTGAACTCATTTATTAACTTGCGCTCTTTAAGGTTTCGGCGATAGCGCCCGAACCATAATGTAAAGATAATTAGTGGAAAGCTAGCAAATAAAATCGTTGCCGCAAATGGCGTCCATTTACCGCCGCCTGTAAAAAAGTAAATTATTTCTTCACCTTGATAAAGTTTAGAGCGAGCCCAAAAAATGAGCACTGAAGACCCGATTGCAACAAAAGCATAAATAAGTGGTTTAGATATCCTATCGGTCATAATTTAAAAGACAATACATAACAGTAAATTCAAAAGCCTAAGGCTTTATAACACTTTGGCTATGTAACACAGAAACCGGGAACATGACAATTTGGACGAAAGCCTTACGTTCTCTTGGTTTTAGGAATTCTGGGTTTTTCTGATTGAGGACAAAACAAGCCACCTCCTTACCTGGGGGATCAATCCTTTGGCTCTTGAATATATACGCTGCAATATAAAAATCAATAGGTTACTGGCATTCTTCCTGTGTTATAAAGCCTATGGCTCGTGAAAAAGGGTTTTTACATGGGCGAGAAGCTTAAAATATATGTCTGTAGTTAGGGCTAATCCGACGGATCAATAATCACCTGAATTTCAATCACGGCTACCTACACCATGGTTTGTGAAATAACCATTCTCATCTCTAGTGTCTAAAAGTAGTTAAGTTATTAATTTTTATATACCGCTATTCTCACCTCTAAGTATTCTTTACGGTCGTCATTGTTTCTTC
>JAIPFG010000215.1 GCA_021736745.1 Pseudomonadales bacterium | reverse complement strand
AGGCGATACCGGCTCTGCCGCCATTGAGGGCTGCCGACGTTGCGAGAACGTCGATATCTATATATTACATCCTCACAATCGAGTATCCGATGTGCAGCGCAAACAAATGACGACCGTCATTGGTGATAATATTCATAATCTTGCAATTGAAGGTAATTTTGATGATTGTCAAAGTATCGTCAAAGCCTGCTTTAATGATCAGTCATTCCTCGGTGGTGAGCGTTCTCTGGTAGCGGTTAATTCGATTAACTGGGCGCGGATTATGGCGCAAATCGTGTATTACTTTTATGGCGCTTTGGCGGTAGGTAGCCCATCGAGAGAAGTATCTTTCAGTGTGCCGACGGGGAATTTTGGTGATATTTTTGCTGGTTATCTGGCTAAACAGATGGGATTGCCAATTAATCAACTGGTGGTGGCGACTAACAAGAACGATATCTTACATCGTTGTATCAGCAAGAATGATTATAGCAAACATGCGTTGAGTCATACACTGTCCCCGAGTATGGATATTATGGTGTCGAGTAATTTTGAGAGGCTCTTGTTTGATCTTTATGATCGCAATGGCGCTGCAGTTGCAGAGCTGCTCGGAAGATTTAATCGCGAAGCCATTTCTTTAGATGATAAGGTATGGCAGCGGGTGAAAACCCATTTCGATAGTTGTGCTGTGGATGATAACCTAACCTGTGACACGATTGCTGATGTTTATGATCGGACAGAGCTTTTGATTGATCCTCATACTGCCATCGGAGTCCATGCCGCTCGTGCTTGTAATCGGAATACCGGTATTCCGATAATTACCTTGTCAACGGCGCATCCAGTGAAGTTCCCTGAGGCAGTGCTTAAAGCGGGCTGTGAACAACCAAGGCTGCCTCATCATATGGCGGATCTGTTTGAGCGTGAAGAAAGTTATCAGGTGGTAGCAAATGAGGTTGCGGCGGTACAGCAGGTCATTCTCTCCCGGTAATATAGTCAACAGCTGACTCAGGTTCAAATTCATGGGTTTTATGGATAAAAGGGTTGTCCAGCGTCCACTAAATCCCGACTCTCTGAAGCAGCTCACTTCACTGCATCCCTTACTCTCGCGACTTTACGCCTCTCGGGGTATTCGGGATGGGTCCGAACTTGATTTAAGTCTGTCTAAACTTCTCCCTTTTCAGGATTTGAAGGGAATAGAAACGGCGGTAAATCTTCTTCGGCAAGCGCTGGAGCAACAGCAACATATTCTTATTATTGGCGACTTCGATGCCGATGGTGCCACCAGTAGCGCCTTGGCGATGAAGGTGCTTGCCGCATTTGGGGCGCGTCATCTGGATTATCTTGTCCCCAACCGTTTTGAATTCGGTTATGGTTTAACACCAGAAATTGTGGAAGTTGCGAAGCAGAGGAAGCCAGACCTCATTATTACGGTAGATAACGGAATATCCAGCCTTGATGGTGTTGCCACCGCGAAACAGGCGGGAATTAGGGTGCTTATTACCGATCATCACTTGGCGGGCTCCCAGTTACCGGATGCGGACGCCATTGTGAATCCGAACCAGCCAGGTTGTACCTTTGCAGGGAAAAATACTGCCGGGGTAGGTGTTATTTTTTATGTCATGATTGCATTACGCACTGAACTAAGAAATTCGGGTTGGTTTGACAAGCAGGCATTGTCAGAGCCGAACTTAGCCGATTATTTGGATCTGGTGGCTCTGGGTACTGTCGCTGATGTGGTACCTTTGGACCTTAATAACAGGATATTGGTCAAGCAGGGGTTACAACGCATTCGAGCAGGAAAGTCACTCGCTGGCGTCCGGGCGCTATTAGAGGTGTCGGGGCGGGAAGCGGAAAATCTCGTGGCCAGCGATTTAGGATTTGCGCTTGGCCCCAGGCTCAATGCGGCAGGTCGGCTGGAAGATATGTCACTGGGTATCGAATGTCTGCTTTGTGAAGATGACGAATTGGCTTTTACGATGGCTCGGCAATTAGATGAGCTTAATCAGACGCGTAAAGAAATAGAGTCTGAGATGAAACAGCAAGCACTTGATGGTTTAAGTGAAGTCGATATTGAGTCCAGTATGGTTGGTGTCTGCCTCTATGACTCAGATTGGCATCAAGGTGTTATTGGTATTTTAGCCTCAAGGATTAAAGACCGTTATCACCGACCAACAGTGGTTTTTGCAGATGCCGGAGCTGGCGAGATTAAGGGTTCTGCGCGCTCCATTGCTGGCTTTCATATACGAGATGCCCTGGATATATTGGCAAGCAGAAAGCCTCAACTCTTAGAAAAATTCGGGGGGCATGCCATGGCAGCGGGTTTAAGTATTAAAAAGACCGACTTTCAAGCTTTTTCAGATGCCTTTGATCAGGTAGCGCGCGAGCAGTTAACCAACCAGGACCTGGCACAAACTGTGGCTAGTGATGGTGTATTGGAGGCAAAATATTGTTCTCTGGAAATAGCTCAGTTATTACGCGAAGCCGGGCCATGGGGGCAACACTTTCCAGAACCGCAATTTGAGGGAGAATTCACTGTTGTGAGGCAGCGCTTGGTGGGGGAGCGACATTTAAAATTACAACTATTAGCCGATGACGATAATCAGATGCTCGATGCCATCGCTTTTTTTATCGACCTGGAAAAGTGGCCTAACTCAGCATCCCGAATACGGATGGTGTACCGAATGGATGTTAATGAATTTCGAGGACAGCGATCTTTACAATTTATTGTGGAGCACCTTGAAGCTTGTTAGCGGAGAGTGAATATTTTTCGACAGGAGCGATTGCCGTCTGATTGCGGCCGTTAGTCTTTGCCAGATAAAGGGCTTGATCGGCTTGCTCAACGGTTTCTTCCCAATGCTGATATATCACTCCATTATTGGAAACGCAGGCGACACCTGCGCTAAGCGTTAATCTTTTAAATGGACTTTGATAGTGGTAAATGGATTCATTCTCCAGCCCTTTAACCAATTTTTCAGCTAGAATATTCGCCTGAGAGACATCGGTAGATGGCAGTAAAAGTAGTATTTCTTCACCGCCATAACGGTAGAGGCGATCAGATTTTCTGATACTTACTTTGATATGGTTTGCGACGGCCTGCAAAGCCTCGTCGCCAGCGCCATGGCCATAATGGTCGTTGAACAGCTTGAAATAATCTAAATCCATAAGTATTACTGAATAAATTTGTCGATATCGCTGGGCTGCTGCGTGAGTGTGGCGCAAATCAACCTCCATGGCGCGACGATTCCCGATACCTGTCAAATGATCCATCAGTGATAGAGCGAGTAATTCTTCATTGGCTTTTGCCAGCTCTTTGGTTTTAAGTGCGACGGATTGCTGAATTATTTCAGATTGCTTTTCGATGACATGGAAATGTGCGTTAGCCAAGTCTGAAGTTGTAACAAGCCCAACGAGCTTGTCAGTATCATCCACCACAGGAAAATGACGGATATTATTTGCGCGGCTGATTACCAAGGCATCAAATAGTGACTGGTTTTGATTTAGGCTAGTAATGGGGGAAGACATAACCCGAGCGACGCTTAATTGGTAGAGGTTTGCCGGAT
The DNA here is from genome assembly GCA_021736745.1 of Pseudomonadales bacterium. Classification (GTDB taxonomy): domain Bacteria; phylum Pseudomonadota; class Gammaproteobacteria; order Pseudomonadales; family IMCC2047; genus JAJFKB01. The sequence goes on along the minus strand of JAIPFG010000215.1, from coordinate 2,069 downwards.
CTTCAGAACTTTGTAACATCCTGACAATATCCCTTTCGGTAATAATGCCAACTGGTCTTTGGTTTTCAACGATGATGACGCAGGAATAGTTTTTCACGGTCATCTGGTCCAGCACGGATCGAATACAGGTGTCCTGTGGTAGAGAGATAATCTGCTCGGACATAAGCATTTTCACTAAGATGTTTTGCATGTCATGTGCCTATTCTTTCGTTGCTGTTTGCCTACAGGGGCGCGTTAGTTAGCCGATTCTCAATAGCGTCCCTTTAAGTCGGCACATCCATTCTATTTGTTTCTCCGTCTGATCCGTTCTCCTTTAGTATAGGCGCTAGTTATCTTGTTTTGTAGAAAGCAATCATCACATCCGATATTTTTATTAACCACAAAGAATGCCAGTGGATGTATCACGCAGAGTAAATAAAACAAAGTTAAGGTTAATTATTCTTTGGATCGTTCAAACTAGTAGATCAATCGGTTAGAATGGCTGGCTTTGTCAATGGCGAGAAAATGAATTTATGATCGAAGTGAACCCCATTAATCAATCGCTTAAAGAATTACGTGAGCGCACAGAAGTGCTCCGGGGGTATCTTTGACTATTCACTAAAGTGTGAACGACTGGCCGAGGTAGAGCGGGAACTAGAAGATCCTGAAGTGTGGAATAATCCTGAGCAGGCGCAAGCGTTAGGGAAGGAGCGTTCAGTTTTAGAGGGGATCGTAAAAACGATTCAATTTCTCGATAAAGGCATCACCGATGCAAAAGAGCTGCTCGACTTAGCGGTTGAAGCTGAAGATGCAGATACCGTTGCTGATGTCGTGAGTGAATTGGAAAAGCTAGAGAAACAATTAGCGAGTTTGGAATTTCGTCGAATGTTCTCGGGCGAAATGGACCCCAATAATGCATTCTTGGATATCCAGGCGGGTTCAGGAGGAACAGAGGCCCAGGACTGGGCTGAGATGTTATTACGTATGTATTTACGTTGGGGTGAGAGTCAGGGTTTCAAGACAGAGTTGGTTGAAGTTTCAGCCGGTGAAGTGGCTGGGATTAAGGGTGCCACCATCCGATTCGAGGGCGATTACGCTTATGGGTGGTTACGAACTGAAACGGGTGTACATCGACTGGTGCGTAAGTCCCCCTTTGATTCCGGTAATCGCAGACATACCTCCTTCGCTTCAGTGTTTGTATCCCCAGAGATTGACGATAATGTGGACATTGATATTAATCCGGCAGACCTCCGTATAGACACCTATCGTTCAAGTGGTGCGGGCGGCCAGCATGTCAACACCACTGACTCGGCAGTACGTATAACGCATGAACCATCGGGAATCGTGGTGCAGTGTCAGAACCAACGGTCACAGCATCAAAATCGTGATTTTGCGATGAAACAGTTACGTGCCAAACTCTATGAAATGGAAATGCTTAAACGTACTACCGCGGCACAAGCGTTGGAAAATAGTAAGGCGGATATAGGTTGGGGCAGTCAGATTCGCTCCTATGTGCTGGATGCATCGCGCATTAAAGATTTACGTACCAACGTTGAAACATCCAATACCCAAGCAGTCTTGGATGGCGATATTAACAAGTTTATTGAAGCGTCGCTCAAGGCTGGGCTTTAGTAAGACTGAACTGGCAGAAGTGTGAAATTACTCATGATTGAAGAAACAGAAGTACCGCAGGACGAAAATAAAATTATTGCAGAGCGCCGAGCAAAACTCGACAGCCTGCGTGAGCAGGGGGATGCCTTCCCTAATGACTATCGTCGGGATAGTTATGCCGCTGATTTACATGAAGCCTATGGTGCTAAAGAAAAAGAAGCTTTAGCGCAGGAGGGGGTTCGTGTTCGTGTTGCCGGACGGATTATGTTGCGCCGAATAATGGGTAAAGCAAGCTTTCTGACCCTGCAGGACATGAGCGGTCGTATCCAATGTTATGCCCGAAAAAACGATTTGCCGGAAGGTGTTTATAATGAATTTAAAAAATGGGATTTGGGTGATTTGGTTGGCGCCGCAGGCACCATCTTTAAAACGAATACGGGCGAACTTTCTATTCATCTGGACGAGTTGCGGCTATTGAC
>JAIPFG010000214.1 GCA_021736745.1 Pseudomonadales bacterium | reverse complement strand
GGTATGGGTGGCCGAACGCATCTGGTCAGTCCTGCTATGGCGGCCGCGGCTGCCATAGCAGGACATTTTGTCGATGTTTCCTAATCAAAATCTTAGTGTTAGTAGGGTTTATATATTAGTCACTTGTTGTTAATCAAAAGAGATCAATATGGATAAATTTATTCAACATGAAGGTCTAGTCGTACCTATCAATCGAGCGAATGTGGATACCGACCAGATTATTCCGAAGCAGTTTTTGAAATCAATAAAACGAACCGGCTTCGGTGTTAATTTGTTTGATGAGTGGCGGTATCTGGATGAGGGGTATCCCGGACAGGACTGCAGTAAAAGGCCAGTGAATCGGGAGTTTGTCTTAAATCAACCGCGCTATCAAGGTGCCAGCATTTTGCTGGCGCAAGATAATTTTGGTTGTGGTTCCAGCCGAGAACATGCGCCATGGGCGATTTTGGAATATGGCATTCGTAGTGTGATAGCCCCAAGTTTTGCTGATATATTTTACAACAATAGCTTTAAGAATGGGCTTTTACTCATTGTTTTAAATAAAGATATTATTGAATCTCTTCAAAATGAAGTGGAGACTCAGGAAGGCTATCGGTTACATATTGATCTTGAAAAGCAATGTGTAACCACGCCAGGGAAAGTATCTTATTTTTTTGAGATCGATGCTTTTCGTAAGCACTGTCTAATGAACGGTCTCGACGATATTGGCCTGACCTTGGAAGATGCGGATACGATAAAGGCTTATGAGTTGGAACGTCAAAAAACTTATCCTTGGCTATTCAATAATTAAATTTAATTTAACTTTATAACTGTTTGATTGGAAAGAATATGTCTCAAAAAATATTGGTACTTAAGGGCGATGGAATAGGCCCTGAAATCGTTAATGAAGCGATCAAAGTTCTGACGGCAGTTCAGCATAAATTCGGTCTGGACATCGAACTACACGAAGAATTAATTGGGGGGGCTGCTTTTGATGCCTTGGGGAGTCCATTACCTGATGCCACCATGAAAAAAGCGACTGAGGTCGATGCGATTATACTCGGTGCCGTGGGTGGCCCAAAATGGTCTGGAGTCGATGGTTCGCTGAGGCCGGAAAAAGGCCTATTGGGTTTGCGCTCAGGACTTGATTTATTTGCGAATTTTCGTCCGGCTCGACTCTATCCGCAATTGGCTGAAGCCAGCTCGTTGAAGCCAGCGCTGGTGTCTGACTTGGATATTCTGATTGTCCGGGAGTTAACGGGAGGTATATATTTTGGTGAGCCTCGAGGTATTCGCACCTTAGATAACGGCGAACGTGAAGGTTTCAATACTTATGTGTATTCTGAAAGCGAAATAAGTCGCATTGCTCACATCGCTTTTCAGGCTGCGCAAAAGCGTGGTCGACGTTTATGCTCTGTAGACAAGTCTAATGTATTGGAAGTAACGGTACTTTGGCGCGAGGTTGTTTCCGATATTGCAACGCAATATCCCGATGTCGAATTAACCCATATGTATGTCGACAATGCCGCTATGCAATTGATACGTGCACCGAAACAATTTGATGTAATACTGACGGGTAATATGTTTGGCGATATTCTTTCGGATGCGGCCGCTATGTTAACCGGATCAATTGGAATGTTACCTTCTGCCTCCCTGAACAGTGACAATAAAGGAATGTATGAGCCTATTCATGGTACTGCTCCGGATATTGCGGGCAAGGGTATTGCTAATCCGCTAGCCACGATTTTATCCGTTGCGATGATGTACCGATATACCTTCAATCGTGAAGACGTGGCTTCTGCCATTGAGCAGGCGGTGAATAGTGTCTTGGATCAAGGTTATCGAACAGCCGATATCGTTGGCGATGCACAAAAAACAGTCAGTACGGAAGAAATGGGGAGTGCGGTCGTTAGTTCGCTACAGTAAAAGTTTTTTCTAAACTGTTTATTGTTGTTATCGGTTTGCTCTAAAATTAGCCTGATATATCACAGGGCCCGGGCGCGTTATTTGCTGCCCGGTTTTTGTATTGAAATCATTTTATCCAACGATAGAAATTGCCGTAATTTTTAAAATAAATGCAAAGGATTTGTTTTATATCCCGACAAAGGACGGTAGGCTGTTCAGGCGAAGCCGAAAAGTAGTAAAACTATTTGAATAGACTCTATTTTTTGGGGTGATTGGACTGAATTATTGCAAATAGACAAGATATCTTTATCAATGATTAAAAATTTATACAGGTATATTTAGACGATGACGAAACTTTATGATGTAGCAGTCGTGGGCGCAACTGGCGCTGTCGGCGAGACAATGATTGAAATACTAGAGCAACGGAATTTTCCGGTAGGGAAATTATACCCGTTGGCAAGTAGTCGTTCTGCGGGGAAAACGCTTGTCTTCAAAGGAAAGGCATATTTGATTGAAGATTTGGCTGATTTCGATTTCAAAAAAGTCAAGATTGGACTTTTTTCGGCTGGAGGGAGCCTGTCTGAAGAGTTTGCGCCTAAAGCCGCTGCCGCTGGGTGTATTGTCATTGATAACACCTCGCATTTTCGCTATGACGAGGATATTCCTCTAATTGTGCCTGAAGTGAACCCGGGCGCGCTGGATCAATATACCAATAGAAATATTATTGCCAACCCCAATTGCTCTACGATTCAAATGTTGGTTGCACTTAAGCCCATATACGATGCAGTCGGTATTGAGCGGATCAATGTGGCCACCTATCAAGCGGTTTCTGGTACGGGCAAAGAAGCGATCGAAGAGCTGGCCACTCAGACAGCTAAGCTCCTGAATGGGCAGTCGGCGGACTGTAACGTTTATCCCAAACAGATAGCATTCAATGCTCTGCCGCAAATCGATGTCTTTATGGAAAACGGTTACACCAAGGAAGAGATGAAAATGGTGTGGGAAACGAAAAAAATATTTGATGATGAATCAATAGTCGTTAATCCAACCTGTGTACGCATTCCCGTATTTTATGGGCACTCTGAAGCAGTACATATTGAAACTAAGGATAAAATTTCTGTTGAGCAGGTGCGCGCGCTGTTGAAAAAAGCACCCGGTGTAAAAATTATGGATGACCGGGTTGATGGCGGGTATCCAACGGCTGTGACAGAATCCGCCGGAAAGGACCCTGTTTTTGTGGGCCGTATTCGTGAAGATATTTCACATCCGAGGGGACTAAATCTCTGGGTTGTTGCAGATAATGTCCGTAAAGGCGCAGCACTCAATAGCGTTCAAATTGCTGAAATGTTAATCGCCGATAAATTATAAGCGAATTATTGGAACTCTGTTTAGATTAGACTAAGCTTTCCATTAACTAGAATTAAACGATTATTATCAGGGATTATCCTGGTCAGGGCTGGCTTGGTAGTTAAGAAAGCTCAATAACGGAGAAAAAAGGATGGCTCTTATGATACGCAAACTCACCGTAGCGTTAGTATTTGTTGGCGCTTTCGGCAGTCAATTTGCGAGCGCTGTGGGTTTGGGTGAGTTAACGCTTAAATCGACACTCAATCAAAAACTTGAAGCTGAAATCAAATTATTAAATGTCGGTGACCTATCCAAGAATGAACTCCTTCCCAATCTGGCTAGTCATGAAGAATTTGCTCGTGCTGGCGTAGAACGTATCTTTTTTCTCACCGGCATGAAATTTGACGTGCGTTTGAGCAAAAGTGGTGACGCTTATATCAAGTTAACGACAGATAATATTGTCCGAGAGCCCTTCCTTAACTTTCTGGTTGAACTGCATTGGCCAAGTGGACGGATTCTTAGAGAGTACACTGTTTTACTTGATCCGCCGATCTTTTCGGAATCGCCTGCGAGCATGGTAAGTCAAGCGGAGGCGTCTACGTCCGGACCTGATAGTCCACCACCTTCTTCTAAAAAAAAGACTGAAAAAAACGTTAATCGCCCCACTTACGCAAGCGCCAAACCCAGTGCGACAAGTTCGTATCGAACCCGTAGTGAAAGCGAAGAGGGCAGAGTTCGTGTCAAAAAGAACGATACCCTATGGGGTATTGCGAAAGAAAATCGGCCTGGGGATGAAGTCACTATTCGGCAAACCATGCTTGCCATACAGCGACATAATCCACAGGCGTTTATTCGCAATAACATTAACCTGTTAAAAGCAGGCCAAGTTCTAAAAATACCCAATGTTGATCAGATTCTCGCGCTCTCATCAACGGAGGTCCAGGAAGAGATTGAGCGTCAAAATGAAGCTTGGCGGAGTAATCGCACCATTGATGCCACTCAAGAAGATGATGTGGTCATTGATGAAGCGGATCAGGCGGCAGCCGACTATTCATCTCAAGGTCAGTTAAAACTACTGACGGATGACACCTCAAAATTATCTCAAGACCTTGCGGCTAATGCCTCGGGGGCTTCTCTGGAGGGAGAAGATGACAATACAGAAGTTACTCCTCAATTAGGTGGCGTCTCAGCCCTATCTGCTAATTCGAATAATAATTTGGATGAGGGGTTTTCTGATAATTCTTCACCCGTTGATGAAGATTTACAGGGGCAAATTGAAAACTTAAAGCGTTTGTTGACTTTGAAGGATCAACAATTAGCGCTGCTTCAGGCTAAAACATCTGATAATAACAGCAAAAATGGGACCGCAACTCTTGGTGTCGCGGGTGGAGGTGATTCTGAATTGTCAGTTCCCAATACCACGGAGGAGTTGGCTATTCAGGAAGAGAAGGTGGAAAGCAAAAAGACTGATGTTGCAAACTCCAAGCCTGACCAGGGAATAATAGCGACTTTACTAGATAACCCTATTTATATTGGATTAGTGATACTGGCCGTTTTGGTCGGCCTTATTATTTTGGGAGCCATTTCCCGAAGACGAAACGAAGAAACGGAATACCCGCAGGATTTACAAGAAGCAATTCATGGGAATGGACAAAACGATGTTCAATTACCCGAAGATTTAGCAAATGAGCTTGAAGAGGATAAAACTGTTGAGCCGGCGGCATCCCCAAGACAGACTGAAAAGGACGTTGCCAATTTGCAAAAAGATACCGAAATTCGCAAGTTACTGGAGGAGGCAGATATTTATATCGCTTACGGGCGTTATGAAAGGGCCTTGGAAATTTTACAGCCAGCGGTTAATAAAAACCCGACTATTCCCTCTTTGCGTTTAAAATTGGTGGAAATATTCCTGGCGACAGGCGATGTGGCAAAACTTTCACAACAAGAGGCTGACTTGCTCGCTATTGGTGATGATGAAGCGTTGGCGACATTAGAGGAGCTTAAAGCAGAAAGGTCAATGATCGCTGATGCTAATTCAGGGGAAGTGGCTGAGGAGGGCATAGCTGTCGATGGTTCTGTTAGCGCCGATGAAAATGATAAGCCTGCTGATTTGGATGAAGGTGTTGAATTTACGCTTGATGAGGTCGCTTCAGATAAAGACGCGGAGGCTCCAGAAGAGGCTTTAGATTCAGCTGCGGACGATATGGATTTTCTTGGTGATACCGATGAAGCGGCAACTAAGTTAGAGCTTGGGCGAGCTTATATTGATATGGCAGACAAAGATGCGGCCATGGATATCCTCAATGAGGTAGTTGAAGACGGTAACGAAGAACAGAAAGAAGAAGCAAAAAGGCTTCTAAAGAGTATTGCCTAATACCCGATAGTATAAC
>JAIPFG010000213.1 GCA_021736745.1 Pseudomonadales bacterium | reverse complement strand
TAAAGGAACCCAGAGATGAGTCTTTATGGGCAAGTCGGTTCCGTTGCGAGCATTGTTGGTGTCCTGCTGGGTGCGGTACTGGGGGCGTGGTAGGTCACTTGGTTGGAGCGCCGCTTGCTGGGTATTTGGCAGGATCGTTATGGACCTAACTGTGTCGGCCCATGGGGCCTGTTGCAGGTGGTCGCGGATATGATCAAAATTTTCACCAAGCAGGACTGGATCCCGCCCTTTGCCGATAAACCGGTCTTTGTGGTTGCCCCCGCCATTGTCATGGTTTGCATGCTGATGGCCTTTGCCATTATTCCCATGGCCCCGGGTGTTGGGGTCGCCGATCCTAACGTCGGTTTGCTGTTCTTTTTGGCCATGACGGCGCTGGCTGCCTATAGCGTGATGTTGGGTGGTTATTCATCCAATAGCAAATATGCCTTGATCGGAGCGCTACGTTCCGCCGCACAAATGGTGAGTTACGAAGTCTTCATGGGCATCTCCCTAATGGGGGTAGTGCTGCTGGCGGGTTCATTTAACTTGCGGGTGATTGTTAACGCCCAGGCTGAGCTCTGGTTTATTGTCCCACAGTTTGTGGGCTTTTTTATCTTTATGATTGCCGGTATTGCTGAAGCGCATCGATTACCTTTTGATTTGCCAGAAGCGGAGCATGAAATTGTTGCGGGTTTTCACACCGAATACTCCAGTATGAAGTTCGGTATGTTTTTTATTGGCGAATATCTGGGCGTCGCGTTGATTTCGGCTATGATCGTCACCCTTTATTTTGGCGGTTGGTTGGGGCCGGTATTACCGCCGATTGTGTGGTTTTGTTTGAAAACCTTTGTGTTTATCTGTTTTTTTATCCTATTGCGTGCAGCGATACCGCGACCACGTTACGACCAGTTGATGAGTTTTGGCTGGAAGATGATGTTGCCCTTGGCCTTAATCAACATGCTGGTCACCGGAGGGGTAGTACTGTGGATAGGGTAGAGAAAGGTTTGGTTATCGACCGTCGAACAAACCAAGAGGTGGTAGCGTGAGGGCAATTCTAAGCCAGCTCAGAACCCTATGGCTGGTGTTGAAACATACATTCACTAAGTTGGATACCGTGCAGTATCCGGAGCAGATGCCGAATCTCTATCCACGTTATCGGGGAAGAATTATTTTAACCCGTGATCCGGACGGCGAAGAACGTTGTGTTGCCTGTAATCTGTGCGCCGTCGCCTGCCCGGTGGACTGCATTGCATTACAGAAAGCAGAGGACGATAACGGACGATGGTATCCGGAATTTTTCCGCATCAATTTTTCACGTTGCATTATGTGTGGCCTTTGTGAAGAGGCCTGTCCTACTACTGCTATTCAGCTCACCCCTGACTTTGAAATGTGTGAATACGACAGGCAAAACATGGTGTATGAAAAGGAGCATCTGCTGATTAATGGCCCAGGTAAATACCATGATTACAATTTTTACCGTATTGCCGGTAAAGCGATAGGTGGAAAAGATAAGGGTGAGGCCGAAAATGAAGCTCCGCCCATTGACATCAAGAGTTTGATCCCATGAGTTTTGAACTGATTTTATTTTACACTGCATCCGCGGCCGCATTATTCGCCACTGTAATGACGATCACCCGCCTGAATGCGGCACATGCCTTACTTTATCTGATTGCCTCTCTGCTGGCGGTGGCGGTGTTGTTTTATCTGATGGGGGCACCCTTTGCCGCGGGGCTTGAAGTGATTATCTATGCGGGCGCTATCATGGTGCTCTTTGTTTTTGTGATCATGATGTTGAATATGGGGCAGCAAACGGTTGAGCAGGAACGGCAGTGGTTAAGTCTCGGTATCTGGATCGGGCCGAGCATTATATGTCTGATCCTGCTGGCGGAGGTGGTTACCCTGTTGGTCAATGACGAGCGTATCGCCGGCGCAAGAATTGTATCGCCCAAAATGGTCGGTGCGCTGTTGTACGGGCCTTATCTGTTGGCGGTGGAGCTGGCTTCGATGCTGTTGCTGGCCGGTCTGGTGGGAGCCTACCATTTGGCGCGACCACTCAACGAAAGCCATCTCCATGAAAACGATGAAAAGGCGGACGAGGAATGATTAGTATACCGGTCGAGCATGGTTTGCTGTTGGCGACTATTCTGTTTTGTTTGGGCTTGCTGGGCGTACTGGTGAGAAGGAATATTATCTTTGTCCTAATGTCGATGGAAATCATGTTCAATGCGGTTGGCCTTGCCTTTATCAGCGGTGGTTCACGTTGGCACCAGGCCGATGGTCAGATTATGTTTATGCTGGTATTAACGCTGGCGGCGGCTGAAGTTGCGGTGGGGTTGGCGCTGGTGTTGCAGCTTTATAAACGCTTTAAGACGGTGGACATTGATATCGTCAGCGAGATGAAAGGGTAAGAGGAATTAACTAAGCAATGCTAGACATACTTTGGTTGGTGCCCACATTCCCACTGGTAGGATTCCTGCTATTAGCCTGCTGTGCGCTGCCTAAAAAGATAGCCTCCTGGGTGGGGGTTGGCTCGGTAGGGTTGTCAGCACTGATGACTCTCATTATTGCGATTGAATTGCTGAACCTGCCCGTCACGGAACAGGTCTTTCGCCAAACGCTTTGGCAGTGGTTTGTCAGTGGCGATCTTCATGTTGCTTTTACCCTTTATCTGGACCCTTTGGCTCTGGTCATGATGTGCATTATCACGGGCGTTGGCTTTCTGATTCATTTGTATTCAGTGGGGTATATGGCGGATGACCCGGGGTTTTCACGCTTCTTTGCCTATATGAATTTATTTGTTTCCGCCATGCTGGTATTAGTATTGGGTGATAATCTGGTGCTGCTTTATCTGGGCTGGGAAGGGGTGGGTTTATGTAGCTACTTACTGATCGGGTTCTGGTATGAAAAACCGGAAAACGGTTATGCGGCACGTAAAGCTTTTATTGTGACGCGTATCGGTGACACCTCAATGGCGCTGGGGTTATTTTTATTGTTTATGCACCTTGGTACCCTGGATATTCAGCAATTGATGCAGAGTGCTGGACAAACCTGGACGTCGGGATCAAGCATGCCAACCCTTGCGGCGGCGCTATTATTAGGAGGTGCTTTAGGCAAGTCGGCACAGTTACCCTTGCAAACCTGGTTGCCGGATGCGATGGCGGGCCCGACGCCGATCAGTGCGTTGATCCATGCCGCCACTATGGTTACGGCGGGGGTCTACCTTATAGCCAGAACTCACGAGCTCTTTTTGCTCGCACCGGATGTCCTCTTTATTGTCGCTATTATTGGCGCTTTGACATTGCTAATTTCTGGCTTTACTGCGCTGGTGCAAACCGATATCAAGCGTATTCTTGCTTTCTCGACCATGAGTCAGCTGGGCTATATGTTTCTGGCCCTGGGGGTCGGCGCATGGTCGGCAGCCATCTTCCACCTGATGACCCATGCTTTCTTTAAGGCGTTATTATTCCTGGCCTCAGGTGCCGTTATTATTTGCATGCACCATGAGCAGGATATTTTTAAAATGGGTGGCTTGCGTAAATGCCTGCCGGTCTCGTTCTGGAGTTTTATGATTGGCGGTTTGGCGCTGGCAGCTCTGCCACTCACTTCCGGCTATTACAGTAAGCATGAAATATTAGCAGCGACGTTTGCCTTCGAGGGAGCGGGTAATAACCTCTGGGCGGCGGGTGTATTTGGTGCGCTCATTACAGGAATTTATACCTCCAGGTTGATTTTTATTGTGTTCTTCGGAGAGGATAAGACCCATGCTCAGGAGTCGATTGGACTGAGTATCAAATTACCCTTGTTGATCTTGTGCGCACTGTCGTTGCTGGGGGGGATGATCCAGGTACCGCTGGAGTCAGTATTCCCGATCGTAGCAGAATCGCCTCATATGAAGGGGATGGTTAACGGAATGACCAGTTTGGCGCCCTTCATCGGTCTTTTTGTGGCCTATCTGTTTTTTTACCTAAAACCCAATTTGCCCCAAACTTTGGTGAATACCTATCCGGGACGGTTGTTACAGCGTTTCTGGTTTAGTGGATGGGGGTTTGATTGGCTCTATCAAAAATTGCTGATCAATCCCTTTATGTGGTTTGTGCGGGTGAACAAAAAGGATGTGGTGGATAGCCTGTACCGGTTGATTGCCTGGGTGACGCGTATGTTGCATCGTCTGCTAAGTCTTACACAAACTGGACGGGTACAGTGGTATGCCGCCGGTATCGCATTGGGGGTAGTGGCGATTGTCGGTTTGGGCGTATGGAGGGACCACCTATGGTTCTAGTCTGGCTCATACTCATCCTTTTCGTGGGTGGCCTAGTGGCGTGGTTGTCTGATCGAGCCAAGCTGGGTGATCCCCGCTGGATAGCCATCGCTACTTTGGCCACCGATTTCCTGGTTTTGGGGAGTTACTACTTTTCGCTTGGAGCGACTATCTCTATTGGTGGCCAGGAGTGGTTAGCCAGTCTACAGGCACCTTGGATATCCCGCTTTGGCATTCAATTTATCCTAGCAATGGATGGCTTAGCCCTATTGATGGTGCTGTTGACGCTATTCCTGGGTGTCATCGCGGTTCTGTCCTCCTGGTCTGAAATTAAGGAACGTAGTGGGTTTTTCCATTTTAATTTGCTCTGGACGCTGGCAGGGGTGGTCGGCGTATTTACTGCACTGGATTTGTTCCTGTTCTTTTTCTTCTGGGAAGTCATGTTGATTCCCATGTATTTTATTATTGCGATTTGGGGGCATGAAAATCGTATCTATGCCGCCATCAAATTTTTTATCTTTACCCAGGCCAGCGGCCTGCTGATGCTGTTATCAATGGTTGCCCTGGTGTATTTCCATCATCAGAACAGCGGCCAACTCAGTTTTAGCTACTTTGATTTATTAGGTTCCTCGCGGGGAGGCGCTCCGGCCTTTTGGTTGATGCTCGGGTTCTTTATTGCATTTGTGGTGAAACTTCCGGGTGTGCCCTTTCATACCTGGTTACCCGATGCTCATACGCAGGCACCTACGGCGGGCAGTGTCATTTTGGCCGGGGTTCTATTAAAGACAGGGGCCTATGGATTAATACGTTTTTGTATACCATTATTCCCGGACGTATCCATAGATTTTGCCCCGACCGCTATGATTTTGGGTGTTGTAAGTATTATTTACGGCGCCGCTGTCGCATTTGCTCAAACCGATGTGAAACGTCTGATAGCTTATACCAGTATTAGTCATATGGGATTTGTCCTGTTGGGCTTGTATGCCTTTAATCGCCAAGGGTATCAAGGTGCCGTCATGACTATGCTGGCCCATGGCATGACTTCTGCGGCTCTTTTTGCTTTTGCGGGGGCTATCCAACAAAGGATTCATACCAGAGATATGCGCGAGATGGGCGGTTTCTGGGCTAGTGCGCCAGCCATGGGGGCAATGGTACTGTTCTTCTCTATCGCGGCGCTGGGGATGCCCGGACTGGCAAATTTTATCGGTGAATTTTTAGTGCTGATAGGTGCATTTAAAACGAATAGCTGGATAACGGTTTTTGCTGCCTTGGGGTTGGTGTTGGCGCCGGTTTATTCATTGCTGGTGATACAACGTATTTTCCACGGTAAACCATTGGTAGCGAAAGAGGTCAATGATTTTTCATCACGGGAAATACTGATGATGGGCCTGATGATGTTAGTGACCATCGGACT
>JAIPFG010000212.1 GCA_021736745.1 Pseudomonadales bacterium | reverse complement strand
TCCCCTACCGGCCGGGTGGCAGCGGTTTGCAAGCCCTTCCATCCTTCTATTACACAGGGGTGAATAAATAAAGTGCTCGTTACCAACGAAAATAAACGTCACTGCAAACCGATGGCTTCCCCAAGGCGATCACAAATAAGTCCCGCCTCACCATCGAAACCCATTACCTCGCCCCGGCCCCATTCGCCCAAATCAAAATCTTCTCTTATTCGCGTCTATTCGTGAAAATTCGCGGTTAAAAAATCTTACTCTTTTTTCGTGTATTTCGAGTATTTCGTGGTTAACTCTTAATCTTATATTCATAATCAAAAATTCTTGTCCTCTTACCTTCGTGCCCTTCATGTCCTTCGTGGTGAAAAATATTAGTTCATATTCGTGCCAATTCGTGAAAAATTCGTGTTCTACAAGGGACAGTGTTCTACAAGGGACAGTTGTTCTACAAGGGACAGTTGTTCTACAAGGGACAGTGACATTATTCAAGAATAATTGTTCCAGGTGTTCTACAAGGGACAGTGACATTATTCAAGAATAATCATTCCAGGGGTTTGACTTTTGAGGATATTGGAGTATGATATAGGTATGGATTGTTTAGTTTTTCGTTTTAAGTGAGTTTTGGATCTCTTTTTGGGAGATGATTATGGCTCGACAGCGGCGGTTGAAAGGTGTGGGAGGTGGGGGCTGGTATCATTTGTATTGCAAGGCGGCCGGGGGGAAGGGGGAGTTTCCGCTCGCTAAGTTGTTGCACCGGCGGAAGTTAATCGCACTGATGCGGTTTTACACGGCGGCGTTCTGCTGCGAGCCGGTGGCGTTTTGCGTGATGGGAAACCATTATCATTTGATCGTGGAATTCGACAAACGGCGGAAATTGTCGCGCGGAGAGCTGATGCGGCGGGCGTTAATGTTGTATCCCAATTCGGCGGATGATCTGAAATGTTGGCCGGATTGGAAGTGGGAGCGGTTTGAGGAGCGGATTTTTAATGTCTCGGAGATGATGCAGATCTTTCAATCAACCTACGGTCGGTGGTTTAATCGGCAGAACGACCGGAGCGGGCGGTTTTGGGGATCGCGGTTTAAGTCCGTGTTGTTAAAGGATTTACGGGCGGTACTGGACTGCATGTTGTACATCGACTTAAACCCGGTGCGGGCGGGACTGGTCAAACGGCCGGAGGAATGGAAAGGCAGTTCGTACTATCTTCGAGTGGTCGGAAAGGCGGATTGGTTGCGGCCGTTGGAGCATTTTGAGCAATACAAATCGGCCAGACAGGCGATACGCGATTATCGTGGACGGCTGTATTATCGGGGACACGTACCAACGAAGAAAGGGCAAGCGGCGATTCCGACAGCGGTTTTGAAGCATGAAAAGGCGTTGGGATTTGAGATGCCGGGGATGTACCTGGCGAAGTTGCGCTACTTCGTGGATGGCGTGATGATTGGAAGTGAGGAGTATATCCGGGATCAAATCCGACTATTGCGAGAGGAGGGCGTGTACAAACGGCGGAAGAACCCCATTTTGCACCTCGGCGGCGTACACGCCACCCTGCGAGAGCAGCGCAGCCATGCGATTGCGTGGTGATGGGCCGAAAATAAGGCGGTGAAATGGGCATTTTGATGGGCAGTGCGGGAAATTTCTGCGCGGTGGTTAGGCATTTTATGCGAATTTTTTTTTCGGGCAGGGGATATCTATAGAAAAGGGGCAAGTCGTCGGTTTTTCAGGGTATCAAAGATAAATTTTGGCCCAATCTCGCAAAACATCATCACATGTAAGCGAGAACTTTTATCACCCTTTAAAAAGTCACTGTCCCTTTTAGTATCTTTTAGTATCCTGTTGTTATTACTCTTATCGACTACGGAGGCTTTTTGTCTATAAATTCCTTAATCTACCGCCATTCGTCCCAGGTAACTTTAATTCACCTACCCCACTTATTTTAATCATTATTTGGTGGAGGCGTAACCAATGGTTTATATGCTAAGGCCTTTTCAACGATTTCTTCGGGTGTCAATTCTTCTTCAGCACAAAAGATTAAATCGCTAACTTCTGGATGTGGAACATTTTGCTCAAGCAAAGTTTCCATGTCGTCAAGCTCTTCTTCAGTACCATCAACATCCATTATTTTGCGTACTAATGAAACGAGTTCAGATTTTGTTAATTTTCTATTTACCATTATTTAATTCTCAATATATTAGTAGTGGTAATTGCCCGATAGAATTTCATTATGATACCTAGGTGTGCAGATAATTATATTATCTAGATCATAAACGCCTCCGCCATGTTGTATAGGCTTTACATGATGAAGATTATATGATCTTGCTTTTTCCAAATGTTGCGATTTTGAAGCTCGCGGCGATAATCCTTTCTTCATACGTCCAATATTTTGTTTATTAAATTGACTTGCTAACTCATCGTTGGCTGCCACTTCTTTCCAAAATGCACCTCGGAATTCATTGAAGTTATTAAACTGCCTTCCTCTTAGTTTATCAGCAATTTGTGCTGGAAAAAAGCCTGCATTGCCATGAGTGCCTCGCAACCATTTACCTTTCCTTACAATTTTACCACTACCAGAAGCTGCTCCTTTCGTAAGCCTTGCATTATCCTGAATTAATCTCGCGGCTTTGTCAAGAGAATTTTTAGATACGCTTAATATTTCATCTCCGCCATGCTTAAATATTACTTTTCCGGCGCCTGCCGGTACAAACGGAATTAAACCTACCGCCGCTGAATATTGCCCTTCGCTTAAATCCTTGAGAGTGATAACAAGGTCAACGCCTTCATTGACAACGCCAATACCGGCTTCTATTACTGCCATTGCGGTAAGGGTTGCTTGTTTTGCGCTGGCAAACTGGGCATTTCTACACTTGTAATACGCCTCAACATTGTCATATCCGAGAGCCATCCTATAATTCTCTCGCATGGTGAAGTCACTTCCCAAAGCGTCGTTTTCAAGCTCTTCACGTAGATATGCCGCGGCAAGAAATGGATTGTCCAGACTGTTTTCAATTTCAATTTCATAGTTGTCTTTTCCCCAATACTGATCGGTATCATGGTCACCCCAAACACCTTCCATTGAAATGTGATTACCTCTATGTCTCAAAAATGCCCAAAGTAATGGATCATTTCTTCCATACATTCCGTAATAGCAAGCTAACATTTGCCCTTTTGTAATATCCAATCCCAAAGCATCCACCCCATTTACCCCCATATACGCCGCATACAGATTCAGGCCGTCTTTGTATCCTGCGGGGTCTTCTGAGAGCCATCGGGCGTGTATGGGGTCGTAGTCTCTGAAATGGGTGTGGTAGTGGCCGGTGAAGGGGTCTCGGTACATGCCGGTCCAGCCGAATGGGATGTATTGGGAACGGCCGAGGTTGATGGTGGTGACATCGGTACGGAAGTTTTGGCCACCGGCGGCGTTGTAGGATTTGCACAGACCGGTACTGTTATAGTAGAGTTTTTCGATGATCTGGCCGTAATTGGGATTATCCTGTTCATTATTGTCTTTGGCCCGCCCGTCGATAACACCCATAATGGTCCAGAAACGGTCCAGTTTTCCAAGCCTTGCTCCAAAAACAATTACCAGCCTGTTCTGGCGAAAAAGGGTGTCCGAATTTCCCTAGCGTTTAGATGGTTTTTTGCCTAATACGCGTTTCGTTGACAACCTCTGCGACCACGGGAGTCAGTCGTTCCATATTATCTTTTATAATCTATTATAACCGGTCGGACATATGTCGGGAAGGTAGGGTCGTTTCGTTCACCATTCATTAATAATCCTCAGGCACAAGCCTCTGCCAGAAAGTATCCAGACTGACTTTGAGATTGACCACAGGCTCTATGCTGTCATGACCATAGAAGTATACGGGAGCTTCAGGCTTACTGCAATCGACGAAGAAGTAGTTTCCTCCGGCGTCTACTGCAAATGGAAAATATTCCGCTGAGAGTACCTTCCGCCCGACAATAAGGTCATTGTAAACGTCAATGGCGGTATCTCTATCTCTTCCTGTAGCTAGGGGAAGCGTCTCGTTGACCATAAGATACACTACATCGTCCACATAATTGTATGGTTCTGGTTCACCACCATTGTACTTCAAGAACAATGACTTCAAAGCGTCCGGAAAGGCTATGCCCACAGATGCCGAAAGAGATTCAATATCTTCGTGCTTCAAAAGGATATCCGTGTTGATGAATTCTACCATAATTTACTCCTATAAATTTTTATTGTCCCGGTACATACTGTCCTGCTGCCCTTATGCTGGCTCGGACGGTGTCCTCCAAATCATAAGGCACACCCGTAACGGCTTCATATTGAGAAACACCACCAAAGTGAGAAGCTTTTTTGTGAGCTCCGGTCTTAACTAGCTGCATTGTTCCTGTATTCGTTTTGGGATTATAGTTGCCCAAGTGATGCCAAGTATAACCATTTGGGGGCTTCTGGGTTGAACCTAGACCGGCTGCTTTATTGGCAGCACCAAAGTCTCTTGCCCTACTACCAGTGTATTCAATAGTGATGATATTCTTTTGTCCTGGTTTAACGGGATATAGATCAGCTGAGCCTGAAAAATCAAATCCCTTTCTGTTCGGTCCCTTTGTTTTTCCTGCATTTGTTTTAGGTTTTACATTAGCATTTTTCGGCGATGTTGGACCATTACCATTAGAAAAATTCATAGCAGTATCAAAAATGTTAGTTGTACCTACCCCGGTTAAATTGACACCATATGCTAGATGTCCAGCTTGAGCGAAAGAAATAGAATTGTAAAACGTTTGTCCACCACCGCCAGCAAGCTGAACAAACCCCATACCTCCTCCAGATGCTTTAATACTATTTATTGCGTTTTTGGCTTGACCTACACCTTGGAGTGTCATTGCTAGATTTAAGGACTGTCCACTTACCCACCCGCATTGTGTACCAAAATTATATGCCTCATAGTGCCCATATAATGGCCTGCCTTCTATTTCAAAAAATGGATTTAATACATTATGTGCTCCAATAGTCCAACCACCTGCTCCATCGAACTGTTCTCCACTTTCTGCAGTTTCTATATAAGCCCCAGGAAGTTCTTTAATCGTTTGCACAGCAACTTTAAATTCGTTTTTTAATTGCGATTTCTGTTCAGGGGACTGTTCCAAACTTTTCATTACTACCTTTGTCGACTTAAATAGATCGTAATTTTCCCAATTTTGTCGAGCAGCGTTATATTGACTAGCTGAATAAGGGTCAAATAATCCCAACAAATCCACCCCATTAACCCCCATATAGGCGTTGTATAGGTTCATCCCATCAGCATACCCCGCCGGGTCCTCCGACAGCCACCGGCCGTGTACTGGGTCATAATCCCTAAAATGCGTATGATACAGCCCCGTGAATGCATCCCGGGCCATGCCGCACCATCCGAAGGGGATATCATAGCATGAACGGCCGATGTTGATGTCGGTGCCGGGGGTTAGGTTTTCTAAACCGTTGGGGTCGAAGGATTTGCATAGGCCGGTGGCGTTGTAGTGGAGTTTTTCAACGAGTTGGCCGCATGTGGAATTGCCCACCTTCACGTCATAGACGCCAACCACCGTGCCGCGGTCGTCGGTCAGGGGCACGTAGGCACCTTCCAGACCGGTTGCGTCATATTTCTCCACCAGGGCCGGTTTATTGATGCCCGCTTCGTAGTA
>JAIPFG010000211.1 GCA_021736745.1 Pseudomonadales bacterium | reverse complement strand
CCTTGAAGCGCCGGATCTCCCGTAGTTTGAGATAATCCACGATAGAGATAATCACTGGCCAGGGTCACATTCCCTGAGAGTGAGAAACCATTGACGCTGTCTGTAGCCTCTGCCGAAACGATAGTGGAGGCCCATAACAAAGCTGCGGGTAATAAATTAATGATACTTTTCATTATTCTGAATCTCCTGTCTGAAATTGTGTAGTGCTGTATTAATTCATATACTTGCAAAGGCATAGAGCGTGCCAGTCTGTTTTTATTAATATTTATCAATAGGTTAAAAGGCTCTCCCATTATAGAAAATTTATTGGCGCCCTTATTTGGTGCGCTTGCAACCACTAAACACCCTGATTTAGTGCAAAAAAGATTGGCCGGCGCACTATTAAGCACTGGCTAACTAAGACTTTAAGGAATGCTGAAGCGAAGAGGCGTCTCTCACAAAAATTCCGTGTTAGAATAGCCAATCATTTGCAACAGATGAGGTAAAGCATGATCAGTCCCGATATCATTGCTCAAATTGGTCGACAAATAGCGGAGGCGTTACCTCAAACCGCCAAAAATACCCAGCAGGAAATTGAAAAAAATATCCGCGCTATTTTACAAATCGCCATCAGTAAGCTCGATTTAGTCAGCCGCGATGAATTTGACGCCCAAGTTGCCGTGCTAAAGCGAACCCGGGGGAAACTTGAACAAATGGAATTAACGCTGTCGCAGCTTGAGGCAGAGATTGCCAAGAAAAAAACAACCCGAAAAAAATCACCCACAAAGAAACCCACTGCCGGAAAACCCAAGTAAGCCCAGGAAAATTTTCTTTATTCTGTCTCCAAGGAAGGAAGCATGAGTCTAGCCATTACCTATGCCCGCGCCAATCTAGGCATCGACGCACCACTGGTTACCGTAGAAACCCACCTGTCTAACGGGCTGCCCAGTCTATCCATCGTCGGGCTGCCGGAAGCAGCAGTTAAAGAGAGCAAGGATCGTGTGCGTAGCGCCATCATTAACTCTCAATTCGAGTTTCCGACCCGACGTATCACCATTAATTTGGCGCCCGCTGATTTACCCAAAGAAGGAGGTCGCTTTGACTTAGCTATTGCCCTTAGCATTTTGGTGGCTTCTGGACAGATCCCCAAAAGCTCAATTGAACAATATGAATTTCTCGGAGAACTTGCCCTTACCGGCCAACTACGCCCGATTCATGGCGTACTGCCCGCTGCACTGCAATGCACTCAACAGCAGCGATCGCTCGTAGTGCCCTTCGAAAATGCGGAAGAAGCCGCCTTACCGGCACAAGCTCAAACCTTTGCTGTTCACCATCTGTTGGAAATCAGCGCCCATCTCTGTGGCCAACAATCGCTTAACTATTATCAACCTAAACCCGTGGTTAAGCGTAATTTCGACAGATTCGATTTGTCCGACGTTAAAGGGCAGCATCAGGCAAAACGTGCACTCGAAATTGCTGCTAGCGGTGGCCATAATCTCTTACTCATCGGGCCACCTGGAACCGGTAAAAGCATGCTTGCCAGCCGGCTACCCAGCCTCTTGCCTGATTTATCAGAATCAGACGCCATGGAAGTTGCCGCGATACAATCTCTATCAAACCATCATTTTGACCCGCAAACCTGGCGGTATCCACCCTTTCGATCACCCCACCATACAGCCTCCGCAGCGGCGCTTGTCGGTGGCGGCAGTAACCCCAAGCCGGGAGAAATCTCTCTTGCCCATCGAGGTTTGCTTTTTATGGATGAGTTTCCCGAATTTGATAAACGTGTTTTAGAGGTCTTACGTGAACCCCTTGAGTCCGGTGAAATTATCATATCCAGAGCGAATCGACAGGTCTGTTTCCCTGCCCAATTTCAGCTTATCGCTGCGATGAACCCCTGCGCCTGTGGCTACAAAGGTTCTCCCAAGGGGCATTGCCGCTGTACGCCAGATCAGGTAAACCGCTATAGCCGCAAAATATCCGGTCCGTTACTGGATCGTATTGATATGCAAATTGAAGTGGCGACCAATACCCACGAATTACTTAACCCGCAAACGACTCAAGCGGAAACCAGTGTTCAGGTTAAAGCTCGAGTCCTTGCCGCCAGAAAACTTCAGCATCTACGCCAGCAGAAAATTAATGCGGCGTTATCGGCACCGGAGATAGACGCCTATTGTGCACTCCAAAAAAAAGATCAACAGTTAATCTCACGGGCCATAGAACAACTTAACCTGTCAGCACGCGCATATCACCGTATCCTTAAGGTAGCCCGCACTATTGCCGATTTGGATACCAGTGACAACATCGCATCCTGTCACCTGATGGAAGCACTGGGTTATCGGAAATTTGATCAGATGGTGGGGAGAAATTCGGTATGATTCATTAGGAAGGACTAAAATTAATCAATAATTCTATACAAGCAGTAATTTTGCCGAAGCCTCATCTTCTGCTTTAACCTTTTGCTGTATGAGACTATTACAAATATTATCAAAAGAAATCGCTTTATTGTAAAAATAACCCTGTACCTGATCGCATTTAAAGTCACGCAACAACGCAAGTTGATCAAAGCTTTCCACGCCTTCAGCGATGACGTCCATACCGAGATTATGCGCTAGGTTGATAATGGCTTTAACAATCACTGCATCACCTTTTTTATTGACGGCATTTTGCACAAAACTTTTATCCACTTTCAACGAGGTGATTGGCAAACCTTGGATGTGCGCAAACGAAGAATAGCCGGTGCCAAAATCATCCAGTGAAAAGTGCACCCCCAGCTTGCTTAAGCCATCCATACAACGGCGCGTTTCATCTTCATTGGCCATAACCGCTGTTTCCGTTAATTCAAATTCGAGAAAACGGGCATCGACCTGGGTTTTACGAATAATTTTCGCAACAGTTTCCTTCAAATTTTTATCCTGAAACTGACGAAACGACAGATTCACCGCAATATGGACATTGGAACCCTGCTCCTGTAATAATTTCAACGAGAGGCAGGCTTGATGAATCACCCAATAGCCCATGGTAACAATAAGACCCGTTTCTTCCGCTAACGGGATAAATTCATCCGGAGACAAAAGCCCGCGAGTTGGATGCTGCCAGCGGATCAACCCTTCCATTCCGACAATTTCACCGGTGACAATATCGATGCGCGGTTGGAACAATAGTCTAAATTCGTTGCGGCGCAACGCTCGCCTAAACTCAGCCTCCATCACCAGCTGATTAGAGGCTTTAGCGCTCAATTCCCTAGTGTAGAAACAGTAACTGCAACCGCGCTCGGTCTTCGCCTGACTCATCGCCAAATTTGCCGCCCGCAATAACGATTCCGCATTCATTCCCGCCGCAGGATAAAAGGAAATGCCAATGCTGCACCCCATATGGGTTTGATCCCCGGGAACGCTATACGGCTTGCTCAACTCATCGATAATCTGATGCACCATCCGTAAAACATCAGATTCCGCCGTCACTCCCTCTAAAATGACAGCAAATTCATCGCCGCTGCTACGCGCCAAGCTATCACTTTTACGTACGCAGGATTGTAGCCGGCTAGCCACCGCTTGAATCACCATATCGCCGGCTTCGCGGCTATAAGAAAGATTGATATTTTTAAAATTATCCAGATTGATCACCAGCAAAACCACTTTTTGCCGCGACCTTTCAGCACGTTGTATGGCGTGTGCCAACCGATCGTTAAATAAGGTACGATTAACCAAGCCCGTCAGGGCATCATAATGGTCATGGTAGGAAAGTTGCTGGTGGGCATTTCTAAGCTGTAACACGTAGCGTAACGAACGTTCCAAGGAAAAAACATTGGTTTCCCCCTTCACCAGGTAATCCGTTGCCCCGGCCTTAATGAGCGAGGCTCCCAGGGTACTGTCCATTTCAGCACTCACTACAATAATTTGTGCGGAGGGATTTAAAGCCTTAGCTTCGCTGAGAAACTCATTACCGGTATCGTTACTAAACAGATACTCAGTAAAAATAATATCGAAACTTTCATTCGTGAGTGCACGAAGCGCTTTACCAACGGAGCAGCACCAGGTTAATTCGTAATTTAATCCTTCTATCTGCCGTAGAAAATGGTCCAGCAAGAGTCGCTCGGTGTGCTGATCATTGACCAGTAAAATTCGCACCAGCTCACCTCGTATGCTTTGCTCTAAGATATTCATCTAGCCCATTTAGATCAGCATGATGGATCGATTTTATGCACAAGAGGTGCTTATTCGTTGTTCAATGCAAAAATCGAACTTAGGTTTGCACCTCTAAGATACTGAATTAACTCAAGTTTAAGCGTTTAATCATTGACTGCTGTCAGTCATGTACTTAACAGCCGCTTGTAGCTCCTCATCCGAACAGCCCATACAAGTACCACGAGGCGGCATTGCATTGATGCCATTTATAGCGCTATTGAATAAGGCCTCATCGCCCTTGGCAATTCGGCTCGACCAGGCATCCTTATTTCCCACAATGGGTGCCCCAGCAACACCGGCTCCATGGCACACGACACAAGCACTATTGTAAACGGCCTCTCCAGATCTTCCGGCCACTGGCGCTGCGTTAGCCAATACTGTAGAAGCGGAGGTCTCTTCCGTTGGCGCTGATTTTTCACAGGGTTCGCCCGCTATACATACCATTCCCACAGGCTTGATCCGAGCAATGATTTCAAGCTCTGAATCGCTCGCAGACCAAACTGAAGTAGTCGCCAGTAGCATAGTCCCCAATGAAATGAAAAAAATTAAACCTCGGTGCTTAATTCTGTTGTTATGGCCAATCACTAAAACTACCCCTTTAAAAAACAATTAATATCAATGAATTCGAATTTGTTATTAGTATTCGATTATAACGGTTAATCGAATAGGGGAAAACAGAAAATACCTCTATCCATCACCATATCATGATGCAAAGGTATAACCTGCATACGGTTTGTCATCACATAAAAAAGGTACCACTCAGACTTCCGCAATAATCTTGCAAAAATGATACTGGAAACCTATAGAGCTGTTGGTTATAGGCTGGTAGAATAGCCGATCTTTCCACGCCTCCGTAGCTCAGCTGGATAGAGTAACCGGCTTCGAACCGGTTGGTCGGGAGTTCGAATCTCTCCGGGGGCGCCATAACATATTGATTTAAAAGAAATTTTAAATTCTCCTCTAAAGGCGCGCTATCAAAAAACGTCAATTTTCTAATTTAGTGTCCGTTGTAGTGACTGTTAGCTTCTAAGTGAAACCTTATTTATTGCTTTATTTAGGTTTGGTATTTAAGTAAATTTATAATCGCGACATAACGTTAATTTCGAAAGGATGCGCCATGAGACGTTTTTATGTTTTTGCGCTGTGTATTTTAGTCTTACCCATATCTGCACTAAGCGCAGACTATGAAGTTCTATTTTTTACGCCTGCAACTAACAACCTGCAACAGGGTTTTGTTCGAGTCATAAACCACTCAAATAAAAACGGTTCAGTTACCATATTCGGTATTGACGACTCCGGGCAATACTCTTCTGGAACTGCTTCCTTTTCTCTGTCTCCTGGTCAAACTAAACACTTTAACTCCCAAGATATTGAGATTGGAAATCCGAGCAAAGGTCTCACAGGCTTTTTAGGCGATGGAGCTGGTAATTGGCGGCTTGTATTCCGAACCTCACTGGATATCGAGCTCTTAGCGGCTCTACTCCATTATCGGGGG
>JAIPFG010000210.1 GCA_021736745.1 Pseudomonadales bacterium | reverse complement strand
GGAGGATGTCTGTGAGGTTGCCGGTTTAGATTGTAAAATTGTTGACGTTGAAGCTTATGCAATGGAGCGTGCGTTTGAGCTGATTACCGGACAGTTAAAAGGTGACGTGAGTGAACTCACGGTTGCTGTTGTGGATATCGGTGCTACCATGACAACACTGAGTGTGCTGAGTGAAGGTAAGACAATTTATACAAGAGAACAATTATTTGGCGGGCAGCAGCTAACCGAAGAAATTCAGCGTCGTTATGGTTTATCCTCTGACGAAGCGGGTTTAGCAAAAAAACAGGGTGGTTTGCCGGATGATTATGAGGCAGAAGTCTTGGAGCCCTTCAGAGATGCCGCAGTACAGCAGGTCACCCGGTCATTACAGTTTTTCTACTCATCCAGCCAATATAACTCTGTTGACTATATTGTTATGGCTGGTGGCTCGGCGAGTGTGGAGGGCCTGGATCAACTGGTTAGAGATAAGACAGATACACCGACAGTGGTTGCAAATCCATTTGTCGGAATGTCGGTTTCACCGAAGGTGGATACATCTGCGCTGAGCAATGATGCATCCTCTTTGATGATAGCCTGTGGTTTGGCGATGAGGAGTTTTGATTAATGGCTCGAATTAATTTAAAACCATGGCGTGCTGGACTTCGCGCCGAAAAGCAGCGTCAATTTATTATGGTGATCGTTGGATTTGCCATTGCCGGGCTGGGATACATTTTAGCGGTGGATCGGATCATCGATAATGCCATTGACAACCAAAATTACCGTAATAGTTATTTACAAGGAGAAATCGCGGCATTGGATCGTAAAATTCAAGAAATTGAAAAATTACGGGAAAAACGTGATCAGTTAATTGAACGAATGCGAGTCATTCAGGAGTTGCAAGGAAACCGCCCGGTCATTGTGCACTTGTTTGATGAGCTTGTGCGCACCATTCCTGATGGAGTCTATTTCACTAAGCTTGACCGTAAAGGAGAGCTGTTATCGATACAAGGCAAGGCAGAGTCAAATAACAGAATATCCAGCTTAATGCGTAATCTGAATGCGTCTAACTGGCTGGAGGAGCCCAACCTTACTTCCGTGAAAGCGAAAGAAGAGGATGGTGTTAGCGCGAATGACTTTGATCTCACCGTTAAACGGAGTATCGCAACTAATGGACAGGAGGGTTAATTCGTGAATTTATCGGAATTAACTGAAGGTTTACGCGACTTTGATATTAATGATCTGGACTTCAATAATGCGGGCAACTGGCCTTTATTAGTTAAGCTCTTTGTCTGGGTGCTGGTATTAGGGGTGGTTATTTTCCTGGGCTACTATCTAAGATTGAATGACATGAATAGTACCTTGGACCAGGCAAAGGCTAAGCAGGAGATGCTGAAAAAGGATTATGAAAACAAAGCCTTTAAAGCAGCGAATCTTGATACATATAGACAGCAAATGGCTGATATGGATAAATCTTTCGGTGCGCTGGTTAAACAGTTACCTAAAGATACGGAAGTACCTGGGTTATTAGAGGATATTACGCATACTGGGCTCGGTAGCGGCCTGGAAATCACTTCAATTGAGCTGCAACCTGAACGCATGGCTGAATTTTATGTGGAATTGCCTATTGAAATAGAGGTTAAAGGTGGTTTTCATGATTTCGGCTCATTTGTGAGTGGTGTCGCCAGCTTGCCTCGGATCGTAACCTTACATGATTTTGCAATTCAGCCTGGCGAATCAGGGTTGCTCAATATGACAATCACCGCAAAAACATACCGTTATAACGATAAGGAGAGTGAATAATGCTGATCAAGCATAAAAACGCTCTGCTCATTATTGCTGTAGTGGGGTTATTGAGTGGGTGCTCCGGTGAAGGGGAGCTGGCGGATCTACAAGCTTTTGTGGCGGACGTTAATGCTAAACCCAAAGGAACCATAGAGCCACTGCCTGAGTTTAAGCCCTATGAAAGCTTTCAATACAGTGCTGCGGGTTTGCGGGCACCGTTTTCTAAACCGGTCGATGTAAAGTTAATTAAATATAAAGATGAAAAGGCGAAAAATGATGTTAAGCCTGATTTTAATAGACCAAAGGAATATCTGGAAGGCTTCAGTATCGATGCACTAAAAATGGTTGGAACTATTTCGCTAAAAGAAAATGAATTATGGGCCTTAGTCGATGATGCTGAGGGAGGTGTACATAAGGTACAGCCTGGTAATTATCTGGGACGGAATCATGGCAGAATAACAGCCGTTGATAGCGGACAGATAGATGTTATTGAAATTGTTCCAGATGGCCACGGTGGATGGCTAGAAAGACCAAGATCAATTAAATTACAGGATGAGATATAAGGTATCAGTGGAGATGCTACAAATGAAAAAAGAAGCGGGCAAAATAATGAAATTGAATCGCTTGCAGATGGCTAAGGTGAATACTTTGGTTAGCGGTTTGCTAACGTTGGCGCTTATGTGTCTGGCTAATCTATCTATGGCTGCGAGCGTAACATTAGAAAAGATTGATTTTGCATCGCTCTCCGGAAATCGAGTGGAAATGCGGCTTGAGTTTGATGGCGTGCCGCCAGACCCTCGAAGCTATACAATCGACCAGCCTGCTAGGATCACCCTCGACTTATTTGATGTGGCAAGTGGTCTGGAGTCCAAATATCATAATTTGGGTGTGGGTAATGCCCGTAGTGTTACGGTACTGGAAGCGGGAGACAGAACCCGAGTTGTTGTGAACCTGACAGAAATGGTGAATTATTCCACTGAAATTCAGGGCAATACCTTATTTATCATGCTTGGTGCTGGCGGTACCGGGTTTGATCAAGATGACGTGGCAACAGTTACTAAGGCAAGTTCTTCAGCGGAGCCCATGCAATCCACTGGCTTAAGCCGTCGTACAATTACTGACATTGATTTTCGGCGAGGAGAGTCGGGTGAAGGACGGGTTGAGATATCACTTTCGCAACCTGATATTGAAATTGATATTTCACAACAGGGAACCAATGTCCGTGTCAGCATGGCGAATGCCGTGATTCCGGAAAAACTACAACGTCGTTTGGATGTTGTCGATTTTGCGACACCGGTCCATATAGTAGATGCGCTGCCAGAGGGAGATGGCAGTATGATTCTTATCGAAGCGGCAGGCGTTTACGATTATCTGGCCTATCAGGCGGATGATAAGTTGGTGTTGGATTTTAAACCCGTAACCTCAAATGAAGCTGAAAAAAGACGTAAAGCTAAGTTCCCCTATAATGGCGAGAAGCTCTCATTAAACTTCCAGGATATTGAAGTTAGATCCGTTTTGCAGTTAATTGCTGACTTTACCAATCTTAACTTGGTGGCCAGTGACACAGTTGATGGCCGTATAACCTTGCGTTTACAAAACGTGCCCTGGGATCAAGCGCTGGATTTGATTCTAAAAACAAAGGGTCTTGATAAGCGCCAAGTGGGAAATGTACTGATGGTTGCGCCTGCAGATGAGATCGCCAACCGTGAACGGTTGGAGCTGGAAAATAATCGGCAGGTTTCAGAGTTGGCGCCAATGCAAACTGAGTTTATTCAGGTTAACTATGCCAAAGCTTCCGATATCTCCGAACTGCTTTCTGCCGAGCAAGGACTCATGTCCTCACGGGGAAGTGTGTCAGTTGATACGCGTACGAACACACTGTTAATTCAAGATACCGCGGCTAAATTGGATGCGGTACGAAGTGCCCTGATTTATTTGGATAAGCCCGTGCGTCAGGTAATGATTGAAGCGCGGATAGTCATTGCATCAACGGACTTTGAAAGGAATCTGGGTATTAAGTGGGGTGGCGGTACTGCCTATGCTCGTGGCAATACTCAATTTTCAGCAGGTGGCAGTCAGAGTACTTTGGAAGATTTGAATCCGACTGGAAATGCGCAGCAAAACCAGGCGACAGCAAGAACAATTAATTTCCCTGGTGGATTAGTGGTTGATATGGGTGTTGCCAATGCAACCACTTCCTTTGCGCTTGGTTTGTTGACCGATGAGGGTTTGCTAGAGCTTGAGTTGTCTGCCTTGGAAAGCGATGGTTTAAGTGAAGTGGTATCTCAACCAAAGCTGGTGACTGCCGATGGTCAGACAGCGCGCATTGAGTCAGGTGTTGAAATCCCCTATCGTGAGGCATCCTCTAGTGGGGCCGCAACGGTATCCTTTAAAGATGCAGTATTGGCTTTGGAAGTCACACCGCAAATAACTCCAGATGATCGTATTATTATGGATCTCAAGGTGAATAAAGATTCGGTGGGTCAAATCTTCGAGGGTGTGCCCAGTGTTGATACCCGTGAGATTCAAACTCAGGTTCTGGTGGAAAATGGTGAAACAATTGTGCTTGGTGGCGTCTATGAGATAGAGTCTGTCGACCAAACCACAAAAACTCCCTTACTGGGTGATATTCCTTATTTGGGGCGATTGTTCAAGCGCACTGAGAAGTCAGAAGAGAAAACAGAGTTACTGATCTTCATCACACCTAGACTGATTAAAGATTCTCTAAACGTTAGATAGTGAAAGATCCACATAAGGTATTTCTTATTGGCCCGATGGGTGCAGGTAAAAGCACCCTCGGGCGTTTGCTTGCGGATGAGCTTAATCTGCCTTTTCATGACTCTGATAGTGAAATTGAGGAGCGGAGCGGGGCGGATATTGCCTGGATTTTTGACGTCGAAGGTGAGGAAGGTTTTCGTAAGCGTGAAATGAAGGTGATTGATGAGCTTACACGACTCCCCAGTCTGGTGATGGCAACAGGAGGTGGCGTAGTGATTCGTGAAGAAAATCGGAAAAATTTGCAGTCCAGGGGTACTGTGGTTTATCTGGAAACGGAAGTGGACAGACAATATGAACGAACCTGTCGGGATCGTAAACGTCCTTTATTACAACAAGATGACCCTAAGCAAAAGTTAATGCAGCTTTACCAAGTGCGAGACCCGCTTTACCGCGAAATTGCTGACCTTATCGTCTCCACCAATCGCAGTAATCCCAAAAGTGTGATTCGTGAAATAAAAGATTACCTACACGGTTGATGGTTATATTGAATGAGACACAGAGTAATTTAGCATTTTAGTTAAATAAGTCCTCTCAACCCTTCCTTCCTTTCTTTATAATGTCCTTTCTCAAGTAAAAAACTAGGGCTATTCATGCGAGTACTCAATGTTGACCTCGGTCAACGTAGTTATCCAATTTATATTGCTGATGGGCTATTAGCACAAAGTGAGTTATTAAAATCACATATTCTGGGTAAGCAGGTCTTGATTGTGACCAACGAGACTGTTGGACCTCTGTATATGGATAAGGTGGTTTCTTCCCTCTCGGGACTCCAGGTTGATACTTTGGTATTGCCGGATGGAGAAAACTATAAAAATCTGGATACCCTAAATCAAATATTCGATCAATTACTGACTAAAAAACATAATAGAAGTACAACTCTACTAGCGTTAGGTGGTGGCGTGGTAGGTGATATGACGGGATTTGCCGCAGCCTGCTATCAGCGCGGAGTTAAGTTCTTGCAAGTGCCAACCACACTGCTGGCTCAAGTGGACTCTTCGGTTGGAGGGAAGACAGGAGTGAATCATCGGCAAGGGAAAAATATGATTGGCGCTTTTCATCAGCCGGAAGCTGTCTTTATCGACACGTCAACTCTGTCCAGTTTGCCGGCAAGGGAGCTCAGAGCCGGTTTAG
>JAIPFG010000209.1 GCA_021736745.1 Pseudomonadales bacterium | reverse complement strand
GCTATTATGGTGCCCATGGCAACAGGTGAAGCGGCTCCCAATCTCGCTGGCATCACTCTCGTCGCCGGCAAAGCAATTCTCTTTTTTGTACTAGTCACCTTTATTGGAGGATGGATTTTTCCCGCCAGCACGGGATTCATGAAAAAAATCCCCCTATTGGGGAAATTTGATTTGATCAGACTGCTGTCGATGGGAGAGGGCGAATATACGACGCTGACCATTGTTACCTTGGCGGTTGTTGTTGGAATTATTGCCCATAAATTTGGCTTCCACCCTGCCGTTGGGGCTTACATGGCCGGATTAATTATTAAGAAAGAGTATTTTGAATTTCATGAACACAAACAGAAAAATTTCTATGATCAGACCAAACTCATCATAGACAACGTGGCTTTTTGTTGGATAGGCCCTGTCTTCTTTATCACCCTGGGAACACGATTAATATTTGAAGTCGATATTTTTATGTCAATTTTACCGGAGGTGGTGATGCTCACCGGCGGATTGTTCGTTGGCCAGATTATGTCCGCTACGCTGGCGGCACGATATACCGGAAATTTTGATTGGCCCGCCAGCTGGATGATCGGTTTCGGCATGCTAGGTCGAGCCGAACTCGCCTTTGTCGTGATGGATATTGCCTATGTGCAGCACCAGATTCTGACCACGCAAGCCTTTTATACCCTCATGTTTACTGCGTTCTGGCTAAACGTGTCGGTCCCGTTAAGTATTCGGTGATGGAAATCAAAATGGGGGCATACGATCAAAACAGAATCCGTTCAGGTCTAGTGACGGATCCAACGACATTACCGGAACAAACTAAGCTAAAGCAAATATCACTGGGACGCCTATACAAGAACTTCTTACTCTGGCCATAACATCCAGGCCGATTAGTGAAACCGAATGGTTTTATGTCTTCACGAAATGCCAAAAAATGTCTTTCCGATAAAATGCTTATTAGATGATATACTGATCCGAACACCATTGAAGTAATTTATGACTGACTCCTCCCTGGTTCTACATGACACCACCGTCTGACAAATCAATTAATCGTATCAAAACAGGATTCCTCGAACGACGCTTGGAAATTGCCAAAGCCGGTTTTATCAGCGGCTCCAGAATACTTTCCCATTCGGCCGCGAACTTTTGGGCTAGCCCCGAAGAAAGGGAACGCAGTAAGAAAAAACTGATTGCGGAACAAGCGCAATATATCGCTGACGAGATGGGTAAGCTAAAGGGCAGTGTGGTAAAAATTGGACAGATGTTGGCACTCTATGGTGAATACTTCTTACCCAAAGAAATCACCGATGCGCTACATACTTTGGAGGAAGATACCGCCAAATTGGAATGGTCTGTCATCGAATCACAGCTTGTCAAAGAGCTGGGGCGAGCAAAGCTGAACAAACTGGACATTAATAAAACACCCCTGGCAGCGGCCTCCCTAGGACAAGTCCATTGTGCTCGACGTCTCAAGGACAACAAAGAACTCTGCATCAAGGTCCAGTATCCGGGTGTCGCCAAATCCATCGATTCCGACTTCAACGCTATTATTCAACTGTTGACCTTCTCTCAACTGATTACCTCAAAACGTGCTTTTGAACAATGGTTTCGCGAAGCGCGGGAAATGCTGTATCAGGAGGTAGACTACGAACAAGAGGCTCATCACACTCAGTTTGCGGCACAGATGCTCAAGGACGATGAACGTTATATCGTACCAGAGGTGTTCCCGGAATTTTCCAGCAAAGCGGTTTTGACAACCAGCTATGAACCCGGACTGACAGTCACTGATGACATGATCACCAAACTACCTTTACGGCGCCGGAACCATATCGCCAAAGCATCTCTTGACCTTTTTCTTACCGAACTTTTTGATTGGGGAGAAATACAAACCGACCCAAACTTTGGAAATTACCGGGTTCGATTGGGCAATGCCAAACAGCACGATCAGCTGATCCTGCTCGATTTCGGCGCTATGAAAAAATTTCCAAAAACCTTTCTCGATCCCTTTCATAATTTGGTCTGCGCCGCACACCTTGATCAACGCGATCTCTTCTTGGAAAATGCCATCGCCTTGGATTTTATGCGTTCGGACTACCCTCCAGAGGTACTCGAAAATTTTGCCGATGTGGCCATGGAAATTATCGAGCCGTTGGCCTCGAGCTATCGCAATGTGCCCGACTTTGCGCTTAACCGAAAAGGCGAATATCGTTGGGCAGAAAGCAACCTACCCCGACGCGTAGCAAAAAAAGCCTCGCAAGCATCACTGTCGAAGTATTTTGCACTGCCACCTAAGGAGTTTATGTTTGTGAATCGCAAACTAATGGGCGTTTACAGTTTTATAAAAACGTTAAGAGCGGAATTTAATGGTGGTAAGACGCTAGCAAAGCACCTGAGGTGAGCGGTCGATTGGTGAAATTTTCCAATTTTAATTTTATCTATTCCAGCAACATTTCATTCGTCCATTTGGAGGGTGAGAAGTCGGCTTCTCGCCGCAACTTCCTCCGTTAGTTGCCTAAAATTGGACAGAATATGGTCTCGGGTCTGTTCGATTGATTTTCGTAATGATGGGTCAAGATTCTCAGGAATCTCATCTTCATCCAAAACCCGGCAGCGTCCATCCGGGGTGATAAAAATATCCACCACCAAGTCACGCCAATAAATACGCGTTTCACCAATCTGAGTGGAATCGCTGACATTAAAATAAAACCCCAAGCTATTTCCTGTTTTAGCCACAAAGTGATAAACATTAAAATTCCGCTCTTGCCAAAAATAGCCAAAGCTAATGGTTCCCGGCGGCATATGTGTTCCTTCCAGTATCACTTCCTTTGCGAGCTGATAAACCACGACCGCCTCGGTATCGGCTAAATCCAGCAGTTCGCAGTGGAAGGTTTTTGGTGAGCCCACCAGGACATCTTTGTATTCTTCAACCCATTTACTGGACTTAAACGCCATTTAATTACCTAAAAGTCATTAATAAATTTTATTTATTCCATAAAAGTCTAAAGAAAAATAAAATCTTTATTGTTTTTAAACCAATATGTGTAATAGTTACACCTATTGTTACTTCAAGTAACATACAGGGTAACAAAAACTGTTTAGCTTTTTACCACAATTGAAATCACGATGTAAATTAAGGAGATCCTAGCATGAAAAAGTTAACGGCCATACTGATCGCTTTGGGCGCCTCAGCAGGCTTGGCTTTTGGCAAGATTGTCTATAACGACACACTTGTTAGCAGCACCACGAAACCAGCTCAGGCAATTACGCAAATTAAGGCACTGAATGAAACACAAAACTCGACAGTTGCTGACCATATGCAAATAAACCAGCCCAACAATCGAGTAGCCTACCAGTTAGGAGAGATTGCTCGCGAGCTAGATCATAAAATTGACCAGCAAATGAAATCCTATGACTTATAAATTGATGCTCTATAAACAGGAAGGGCGATGATACAGTCATCGCCCTTTTTTATTCCCCTGCCGAATACAACACGTCTAAACCCGCACAACACCGCTATAAAGGTAGTTCAAAAACACTGGAGTTACGCTGCCAGTTATAGAACATTTGTTTACCCTTAGGTAGCGCCGCCACATCCGATTGATGAAAACCTCTTTCCAAAAACCAATGCGCCGCCTGCGTCGTTAACACGACCAGCCGCTCCAAGTTTTGGTCCTTCGCCCGCTTCGATACATGCGCTAATAACTGGTCGCCTCGGTTTTTACTGCGATAATCCGGGTGGACGACAAAACAGGCAAGTTCACCGGTTTTCTCGTGGTCGAATGGGTATAAAGCGGCACAGCCAATCACCGCACCATCACGTTCAATCACACAAAATCGGTCAATCTCCTTTTCCAATAGCTCACGTGAACGTCGCACTAACACACCCTGTTTCTCCAAGGGACGTATCAGTTCAATAATACCGCCGACATCATTAATACCGGGCTGACGCAACTGCTCATAACTCTTGACCGCCACCAGCGTGCCGGCACCATCCCGAGTGTAGAGTTCGGTAATCAATGCTCCGTCTTCCTGATAGCCGACCAAATGCACCCGTGAAATTCCTGCATGACAGGCATGACAAGCTGCCGCCAGATAACTGCTTATTTCATCAGATTGAGAGGACTCGGCTAATAGCTGCTCTGCCTCCTGCGTATTCAATTCGCGGATCAGATTACCTTCGGCAGACGCACCTTTCTCTGCACACATCAATATCAACTTATCGGCGCCCAGTGCGATGGCGGTTTCAGTCGCCAGGTCTTCTGCGGAAAGATCAAACACCTCACCTGTCGGTGAAAATCCAATTGGCGGCAACAATACTATTGCGCCCTGATCCAACTGCTGTCTGATCGCCGCGCAATCAACACGCCGCACCTCTCCGGTGTGACCAAAATTAATCCCATCGCGAATACCCACCGGCTTGGCAATCACAAAGTTACCACTACAGACACGCAATCGTGCCCCATGCATAGGTGAGTTGGCCAGACCCATTGACAGCAACGCCTCAATTTCCGAACGCAAGGCGCCAACCGCCTCTTTGACACAGGCCAAGGTTTGCTCATCGGTAACCCGCAAACCCTGATGAAACTGGCTCGTAATATCCCGTTCCTTGAGCCGCTGGTCAATTTGATTGCGTGCGCCATGAACAATCACTAATTTAACACCCAGGCTATTGAGCAACGTAATATCGTGAATGATGGTTTTGAACTGGGCATGAGCAACAGCCTCTCCACTGAGCATCAGCACCATCGTTTTATTGCGATTCGCATTAATATAGGGCGCGGAATTGCGGAACCATTCTACATAGGATTTTGTGTTATTGTTCATCTGTACTTATTCGCTTTAAGTCTTTAGCTAAAGACAATAGATTTTGATCAGCTTTTGCAAAAGATCAATTGTAGGCTGAATACGATCAATTGATAAGTACTCATCGGGCTGGTGGGCCTGATCGATATCACCAGGGCCCAAAACTACCGTATCCATTCCCATCTGGCTTAAATAAGGCGCTTCGGTGGCAAAGTTAACACTGCCCGCCTTATGACCCGTTAGTTTTTCCAAGGACAGCACAAGATCTGAAGTTGCGACGGTTTCATGCGCCGGCACCCCATCAAATAGCGGAGCGACACTAATACCAACCTGATGTTTTATCGCTACCGGCTGAATCCGCTTATTCAATGATTCACGTAGCAAATCCAAGTCCATGCCAGGAATCGGACGAATATCAATCTGCAACTCACAATGCCCACAGATACGGTTGGGGTTATCTCCGCCATGAATACAACCCAGATTTAAGGTAGGAAAGGCAATATCAAAATGGCTATTTTGGTAGTTTTGCTCAAGCTGTCGCTGAAACTGCAACACTTCTCCAAGCACATCATGCATAGCCGTCAAGGCATTATGCCCCAAGGCAGGGTTAGATGAATGCCCCGATTGCCCTTCTACCCGGATTGCCTCCATCATCATCCCTTTGTGCAAACGAATCGGTTTCATCCCAGTGGGCTCCCCTATCACCGCATAACGTGCAAGTGGCCGCCCCAATTCCACCAACGCTTTAGCCCCGGCCATCGAGCTTTCCTCATCGGCGGTCGCCAAAATGATCAACGGTTGCTTCAGGGGTGTTCCCAGGTATTTTTTTGCCGCTTCAATCGCAATAGGGAAAAACCCTTTCATATCACTCGTGCCCAGACCATATAAGCGGCCAT
>JAIPFG010000208.1 GCA_021736745.1 Pseudomonadales bacterium | reverse complement strand
GGTTTGTTTCCACGATATTCTGCAACATACTGACATCGACAATCGCTCCATAGTTATCCATAAAATATCCGGTTAAGGAACACAACAGAAGCATTAGGATAAGCACTGGTTTGGTGGTGTATTTTGAGCTGACAATCGATACAGTCGCCACGATTGCAGCCACCAAGAATACGGCTAAGGAACAAATAAAATAGAAATCCTGTCCGTTCAGGCTATATGCCGCTAGGACATTCCGAAAAAAAGTCAGGTTATAAAAAGCGACCAAAGAGAGCGAAACCAACAGGATTAAACGCTGTTGGGTCAGTGCGATTCTATATTTCATATTTTAATAACTTACTCAGTATTGGCATTGGATATCGCTTTGATGGAAATAGCCAATGGCTACACTTTGGCAAAGTCTACGAAGAATACCTTAAGGGTATCTTAGGAGAAAATTCGCCACATGGGCTCGATGCACGATGAGACCGAAGCTTAAAAAGCTTTAAAATAATCGTCCAATCCAATAATAGCTATTGACAATGAGTTCCTGTAAGCTTGCACGCCCGCCAACATGGCGATTTTTTACACAAACAGCAGTATCAAGAGAAGATTCTATGTGCTTTGCCTCACTGGGCTTATCCGCCCCTATTCTTAAAGCCGTGACCGAAGAAGGTTACGACACACCTACGCCTATCCAATTGGAGGCAATACCTGCAGTACTGGCGGGCAAAGATGTCATGGCTGCAGCGCAAACCGGCACAGGCAAAACGGCTGGCTTCACACTCCCCATCTTGGACAAGCTGTCGAAAGGCGAACAGGCAAAGGCAAACCAAGTGCGCGCGCTGATCTTAACCCCTACTCGCGAATTGGCTGCGCAGGTCGCAGAAAGTGTGGCCACCTATGGCAAGCATTTACCTCTGCGCTCCACCGTTGTTTTTGGCGGAGTGAAGATCAATCCTCAAATGATGAAGCTTCGCAAGGGTGTCGATATACTAGTGGCCACACCCGGTCGTTTGCTCGATTTGTACAACCAAAATGCCCTTCGTTTCAAACAGCTCGAAGTCCTGGTATTGGATGAAGCTGATCGTATGCTTGACATGGGTTTCATTCATGATATCCGCAAAATTCTAGCGCTTTTACCCACGCAGCGGCAGAACCTGATGTTCTCGGCAACCTTTTCTACCGACATTCGCAAGCTGGCGAAAGGATTGGTTAACAACCCGGTTGAGATTTCAGTAAGTCCTCGCAATACCACGGTAAAATCAGTTGGGCAGTGGGTCTTGCCAGTTGATAAAGCAAGAAAAGCAGCCTTGCTGACGCATTTAATTCAGGAAAACCAGTGGGAACAGGTGCTCGTTTTTACCAAGACAAAGCACGGTGCAAATCGTTTAACCCGCCAATTGGAAACACATGGCATTAATGCTGCCGCCATTCATGGCAACAAAAGCCAGGGTGCGCGGACTAAAGCCCTTGCCGACTTTAAAAATGGCACCAGCCAGGTTTTAGTGGCCACCGATATAGCCGCTCGTGGGCTAGATATCGATCAATTGCCGCATGTGGTTAATTTTGACCTGCCGAATGTACCGGAAGATTATGTACACCGTATCGGGCGCACTGGCCGTGCTGGCGCAACCGGCGAAGCAGTATCCCTGGTCAGTGCAGATGAGTTTAAACAACTTTCTGATATTGAACGACTGATACAGAACCTGCTACCTCGTAAGTTAATTGATGGTTTTGAACCTCGTCATGACGTACCCGAATCACACCTGAATCAGCGCCCTCCCCGTGCTAATCGACCAAAACGCGCAAAACCAGGACACAGTGACGGGCAGCGTTCCGGAGAGAATGCTCGCGGTCACAAACCGGCCGGTAAGAATAAAAGACATCATACTTCCGGCAACAAGGCGGCGGGCGTCAATTCAGGCAAAAGTGTTTACCGTGGTAACCAGAGTCAGCGGACAACGGCCAAATCCGTTTAGGTATTTTATGGTCGAACCCGTGATGACTGATGTTTAACTCTCAGGCTGAGCAGTGAAAAAAATTGCTCTTTTTGCCGACGTGCAAAATATCTACTACACCACCCGTCAAGCCTATGGTCGTCAGTTTAATTACCGTAATCTTTGGCAACGTGTCGGCACTGACGGAGAGATAGTTTCCGCGATTGCCTACGCTATTGACCGTGGTGATGAAAAACAACGCCAATTCCAGAACACGCTTAAGCAGATCGGTTTTGAAGTAAAACTGAAACCCTTCATTCAACGGCGTGATGGCTCCGCCAAAGGCGATTGGGACGTGGGTATCACGATTGATGTCATAGGATTAGCCGACAAAGTAGATAAGATAATTTTACTCTCCGGTGATGGGGACTTCGATTTACTACTCGATAAGGTGGCGCAGGACTTCGCCGTAGAAACCGAGGTTTATGGCGTCCCGACACTGACAGCCAATTCGTTGGTCGAGTCGGCAGGTATTTTTTATCCCATTACGGATGATTTACTGATTTAATCGAAAACTAAACCACTCCAGCCAAAGCCCGGCATTTGGTTATTATCCTCGTAACTCTCTGACACGAAACGAACGACCTTTGAGCTTTCCGCTCTCTAATTTTTTAAACGCTGCTCTGACCACATCACGCTTAACGGCGACAAAAGACCAGTTATCGTAAACCTGAATCTTGCCAACTTCGCCACCCTCTATCCCATATTCTCCAGTGAGTGCGCCAAGAATATCACCAGGTCTAACTTTTTGCTTTTTTCCGCCATCAATTTGCAGCGTCCCCATCGGCGGTTTATAGATAGGGCTTGCAAGCAGACTGTTTGGAGGTAGGTCTTTGGTAATAATACTCTGGTTGAGAAACTCTTCGAGCTTGGCAAATTTATAGCTTTCTTTATCACTATAAAGCGTCAGCGCGATACCTTTATCCCCCGCTCGCCCGGTCCGTCCGATACGATGGACATGTACCTCCAACTCACGTGCAATCTGGTAATTGATAACGGCATCGAGCCTATCAATATCTAAACCTCGAGCGGCAACATCGGTGGCAACCAGAATTGAAGTACTTTTGTTGGAAAAACGCACCAGAGTTTGATCACGGTCTTTTTGCTCTAAATCGCCATGTAATGCGAGCGCACTAAACCCATGTTGACGTAACTGATTAGCCAGTTCTTGTGTTTCCAGTTTAGTGTTGCAGAACACCAAGGCAGAACCCGGGCGGTAATGAAGTAGCAATAAACGCAAAGCATCCATCCGAGACGCATTGTCTTCAATCTTATAAAAATACTGTTGAATACTACTGTTATCATGTGTCGAGCCGACTTTCACCAAAACCGGCTGATTCATTATTTGTTTGGCAATAGCCTGAATTTGGTCCGGGAAGGTAGCGCTGAATAGAAGCGTTTGCCGATGATGAGGTATTTGACCGATGATTACGTCCAGCGATTCTTGAAAGCCCATTTCCAGCATACGGTCGGCCTCATCAAGGACAAGTGTGTTGACGCATTCCAGTTTAAGTGTGTTTTTTCGAATATGTTCCTCAATCCGCCCCGGCGTACCCACAATAATATGGGCACCGTGTTCTAGTGAGCCAACCTGGGGCCCAAAAGGCATACCTCCACAGAGAGTTAACACTTTGATGTTGTGAATGGCACGAGCCAGCCTGCGAATTTCCTTGGCCACCTGATCTGCCAGTTCACGCGTCGGACAAAGCACCAATGATTGGATACGAAAGTGCTTCACCTTTAACTTATCCAACAACCCAAGCCCGAAAGCAGCCGTTTTCCCGGATCCTGTTTTACCCTGTGCAATCACATCTTTGCCATCCAAAATAGATGGCAAACTCTGCGCCTGTATCGCCGTCATAGCGTGATAATCAAGAGAAGAAAGATTCTCAAGCAGCGCATTGTCCAGCTTCAAGGATGAAAAGTCGGTTTGCGTCAAGGGGCGGTTTCCTTAAATAATTCTGAATAGGGGTGGGGTACAACCTAGAATGATCATAAATGATGAGAACGGTGCTTTCCCCAGCCAACAAAAAAGGGCAAGACCTTAAGGCCTAGCCCTTTTAACCCTCAACTCCTAGGGAGAATGAGGCTGACCTGCATTAGATTAATGCAGGCTTTAATCGAAATCTGATAATTAAATCGGTTCGATGTTCTCTGCTTGAGGACCTTTTTGGCCCTGAGTAACAGTAAATTTAACTTTCTGGCCTTCAACCAGGGTTTTGAAACCCGAGCCGGAGATAGCGCTGAAGTGGGCAAAAACATCGGGACCAGATTCTTGCTCGATAAAGCCAAAACCTTTGGATTCATTGAACCACTTAACAGTGCCGGTAGTAGTAGACATAATCATAACCTATTTAAATCAAGAGTAATTGAAGCCTTTCAAGAAGGCCATTTTGCTGGAAGTTTTGCTATTACTTATGAAAACAGGACGATAACTAAAGACAGGACATCGAAATGGTGTGCATAAATATAAGACGTACTTTCAAGCGCAATGAATTATACACCGCTTTAGTCTTTTGTCAATCAACCTCCCTTGTTGCGCTGCCAACGACAACCCCTTGTCTTTTTTAACTTGGCGTCAATATTTAGCCAACGCAAAAAGCCAACATACGGCTAATCTGGCAGAGTGGTCTTCCACTTTCTCCATGCCACTGATTAAAAGCCGCCTGGACCTGAGCCAGGTCAGACTGGCTGGTTGGTTTTTTAGTGATAATGCCCTGTGCCACAAGTGCAGCCACCACGTCATTAGTGAGCACAAAAGTATCTTTCCCGACCATCCTTAAAAAGTATGGTCCAGAATTACCTCCCAACTGCTTACCTTGTTTGGCAAATATTTTCCACAAACCAATAATATCTGCTACCGGCCATTGCGCGAGGAATTTTCCAAAACTGCCATATTGTTGTGCCAATTCCTGAACCATGAGTGCGTTTTGACGAATGGATTTAATTTTTCCCCAATGCCGTATGATGCGTTTATCCTGCAAGGTATTTTCTAACGCCTCATCACTCATTAATACCAACTTATTTGGATCAAATTTAAAAAAAACTTCTTCAAAGGCAGGCCATTTTTTATCCACCATTTCATGTTTAAGGCCAGCGCGAAACACTCGGCGGGATATTTCCGACAAATATCGATCATCACTGACAGAGGCCAGCTCCTTATCGGACTTAGGCTGAGGCAACAAAGTTTCTAATACGTCAACCCCGCCTTTTTGTTCAGCCGCATGCTGATGAATCCACTCATATTTGCGCATCACCATCCTCCAGAATGTTGTTCAACCAATGACGCAAGACATTGAATAAACTGTGTACGATTATTCAGTGCCGGTATATACCGATACTCTTTACCGCCCGCATCAAGAAAAAAGTCGCGATTCTGAATTTTGATTTCTTCCAAGGTCTCCAGGCAATCGGCCGCAAATGCCGGACAAATCACATCCACGCTTCTTACTCCATCGTTACCCCATTGCTGTAATACCTTATCTGTATAAGGTTTGACCCACTCCGCCGGACCGAATCGCGACTGAAAGCTGCAAAGCCATTGGTTATCGCTCAGGGCCAACTTTTCCGCTAACGCACGCGCGGTGGCCTTACACTGATCAACATAGGGATCACCAGCCATAACATAACGCTCTGGCACACCGTGAAACGACATTAACAAGCGGTCCGCACGACCTTGGAACTGCCAGTGCTCAATAACCGATTCCGCCAAGGCGGCAATATAGTCCGGCGCC
>JAIPFG010000207.1 GCA_021736745.1 Pseudomonadales bacterium | reverse complement strand
AAACTCATAACCAATGCCACAACCAGCTTTCAGGGTAAGGCCCGCTTCCACGTTTTTGTCCAGAATATCCGCCATGGAATCTCTGATCGCACCAGAAACGGTACAGTTAATGGTCGAGGTGGCGGGTTTGTGCTGTCCGGCCCCGGCATTGGATATAATACGGCCCGCCGGAATCACCCCCTGACGCAATGCCCATAAAAATTCTTTGTACCAAAGCTCCCGTTTTTCTTCGGTGGTTTCCACATCCGCTAATGCCCGTGCGACGCGTTGAAAGGTGGCCTCAATATCAGCATCAACAGGGTCACCATTTTTTGCTTTTAATCGGTATTTTTTGTCCCAAATATCCAGTGATGCGTCCTGGAGGACAATATCGGCAACGCTGCTAGTCACAGCTTTTAAAGAAACATTCATGCGGAACCTCAGAAAGGAATATTGTTATTTTAATCATCCAGTGGCCGTTTTGGGGCTGAAGACTAAAAACACTAGATGTTGTGTTGAGATGAATGATCTTATCAAAATATGGTGCAAGCGCAACCCTTGAATGCATACTTTTTATAAGGTTTTATCGCTAGTATGGAATTCGATATAGCCAAAATATCTAAAGAATATTAGCAACTATTTGAGCTAGTTCCGCTAAGGAATTGTTTTACTGAAATAAAAAAGACGGCTTTAACAAGCCGTCTTAACTTTGATTAATTTTTTTAAATTTTGCTTGACCTCAGTGAGGCGGCCATGGGGGGATGGCCGCAACCTCAGATCGTTAATTAAAACAAATCAGAACCTTTATTGGCTCAACTCCAACAGCAATTTATTCAGCCTTTTCACATAGGCTGCCGGGTCGACCAAGTGTCCGCCCTCTGCCAGCAGTGCCTGCTCAAAAATAATCGCTGCCAAATCGTTGAAAAGCGCCTCTTTGGTTTCACCTTTTAATTTGCTCACCAGAGGATGCTCCGGATTTAACTCAAGAATGGGCTTGCTCTCTGGCAACTTTTGGCCGGCCGCTTCCATGATTCGTCGCATTTGCGCACCCATGTCATGTTCGCCGACCACCAGACACGCCGGTGACTCCGTCAGACGGTGTGTAATGCGCACATCTTCGACCTGTTCCTGCAGAGATGTTTTCACCCGCTCGACCAGATCCTTGAACTGTTCCGCCGTTTCTTCCTGCTTTTTCTTTTCGGCTTCGTCTTCAACCTGCCCCAAATCCAATTCGCCTTTGGCAACGTCCTGGAAGTGTTTGCCATCAAATTCCATCAGGTGGCTCATCAACCAGTCATCGATACGGTCCGACAATAACAGGACTTCCACCCCTTTCTTACGGAAGACTTCGATATGGGGACTATTCTTGGCCGTGTTAAAGGAGTCGGCGACCACGTAATAGATTTTATCCTGGCCTTCCTTCATGCGACCGATATAGTCTTCCAGCGAATGGGTTTGCTCTTCTTTGTCGTCATGCCTGGTGGAAAAACGCATCAACTTGGCAATCTGCTCTTTATTGGCAAAATCTTCGGCGGGGCCTTCCTTAATAACGGAGCCAAATTCCTTCCAAAAACTGGCGTAATCTTCTTTCTTGCTCTTCGCCAATTTGCCCAGCATGTCCAATACGCGTTTAGTCAACGCACTGCGCATTTTGTCGATTTGCGGGTCCTTTTGCAGAATTTCACGAGAGACGTTCAGCGATAAATCATTTGAATCCACAATACCTTTCACAAAGCGCAAATAAAGTGGCAGAAATTGCTCAGCATCATCCATAATAAAGACGCGTTGCACATAAAGTTTCAAGCCACGTGGCGCATCGCGGTTCCACAGATCAAAGGGTGCACGCTTGGGAATGTAGAGCAAGCTGGTGTATTCCAATTTGCCTTCTACCTTATTGTGGCTCCAGCTCAACGGATCTTCGAAATCGTGTGAGACATGCTTGTAGAATTCTTTATATTCCTCATCCTTGAGTTCATTTCGTGGGCACATCCACAGCGCGGTGGCGGAATTGACTGATTCAAACTCGGGGGCTTTCTCCTCGGTTTCCTGCTTTTCTTCGTCGTCAACCGGCGGATAATTTTCTTTCAGCATTTCTACCGGCACGGAAATATGATCGGAATATTTACGCACTAAGGCACGTAGCCGATAGCCTTCGGCAAATTCTTCCTCACCTTTTTTCAAATGCAGGGTAATACGTGTGCCGCGATCGGCTTTTTCGATGCTTTCGAGGTCAAATTCACCCTCGCCCGCTGACTCCCAACGCACGCCCTCCGCCGCAGGCTGACCCGCCCGAAGAGTTTCTACGGTGACTTTATCCGCGACGATAAAGGAGGAATAAAAGCCCACTCCAAATTGCCCAATTAACTGAGAATCCTTTTTCTGGTCACCGGTCAGGTGTTGTAAAAATTCCGAGGTGCCGGATTTGGCAATAGTGCCCAGATTGGTAATCACTTCTTCACGAGTCATCCCGATCCCATTATCACTGATGGTCAGAGTCCCCGCATCCTTGTCAAATTCTACGCGAACTTTCAGACTGGAATCTGATCCATAAAGGTCCGCATTGGCCAGTGCCTCAAAACGTAATTTATCGATTGCATCCGACGCATTGGAAATTAATTCGCGCAGAAATATTTCCTTATTGCTATATAAGGAATGGATCATTAGGTGCAGTAGTTGCTTAACTTCCGTTTGGAATCCAAGGGTTTCTTTCTGCGTATCAACAGCCATTTTCTTTTGTCTCCTGTTTAATTATTTTCACACCAGTACAACAGACCGCTTCCAAAAATCATAAGCGGTAAATAGTAACACTGGCTAGAAAATGGGGGCAGAAGCGTCTTTTTCAAGACACAGCTCGTATTGGTTTATTTAACCGGGGTGTCCGGCCATCAGTGCGCGCAATGTTTTGGAGTGGAATTCCCGGCGATAGAGTACTGCGACAACCCAGGCTGTAGCACAGATAAAGGCCAACGGATGGATAAACCAAACCAGCAGGGCCAAGCTAAAATAATAAGCTCGCAGCCCGAGGTTAAAGGAGTACACCGCCAAACCAAGTACCCGGGAGAGCGTAGCAATGTGTAGCGCACGCTCCTCCGGCGTAACCTCCTTATCGTTGTAGAGAGGCGCATTACCAATCAGCACAGAGGCAAAGCCATATTGGCGCATACACCAGGTAAAGGTAAAAAAAGCATAAACAAAAATAAACGACAGTAATAATAACTTGAGCTC
The DNA here is from genome assembly GCA_021736745.1 of Pseudomonadales bacterium. Lineage (GTDB taxonomy): Bacteria > Pseudomonadota > Gammaproteobacteria > Pseudomonadales > IMCC2047 > JAJFKB01. Next base: position 2,514 of record JAIPFG010000207.1, on the reverse strand, counting down.
CCAACCTTGCCGTGTAATGTCATTAACAAAAGGCAGATCGGCAATAAGATTAATCGCCCGATCAGTTGACCCCAATACCGTCAGCAGACCGGCAATAATCAGTAGGCAGCTTGAGGCCAGAAAACTGGCATTACGCTCCATGTTGGCAACAACGGTGGTATCGACAATTCTCACATCGCGCTTGTGCAATACCCTAATCCATTCTTCAATATAGCGTTGCAGCATATTTTGCAGGCGATCCACTTTTTTAGCGCGGTAACGGGAAAAGTAGTTATAGCCAATCCAGCAGAGGAAAAACCAGAGTAATGACAACGTGTCCATCAGGCTGAGCTCTGTCATTTTTGTTGTGATCCTCTTTCTGTTGGCTTAGGTGTTAGTGTTGCCTGGCGCTATGGCGGTGGACTTTGCATTGACCTCGAAGGATTCAACTAACCACTGACTAATGCGGCTATATGCGCGTGCGCCGAGCGTGCCAAGGCGTGCAGATCATAACCACCCTCAAGCGTTGATACAAGCTTGCCCCCCGCATAATGTTTTGCCGCTTGCAGGATAAGATGTGTCACCCAGGTATAGTCTTCTTCGAGCAGGTTTAAACCACCTAAGGGGTCATCCCTATGTGCATCAAACCCCGCTGAAACAAAAATCATGGCGGGCTTGTGCCGTTCCAGTGCCGGCAACCAATCACGTTCAATTGCCTGACGAAATTGTGCGCCATTGGTACCGGCGGCCAATGGTGTATTCACAATATTAGGTCGTTTTAAGTCGGCATAACGCCCGGGATAAAAAGGATGCTGGAAGCTGGAGCAGACCATCACGGCGGGGGCATCTTTAAAAATATCGACGGTGCCATTGCCGTGGTGCACATCGAAGTCCAACACCGCAATTTTCTCTAACCCCCACCTTTCTTGCGCATGCTTGACGCCTACAGCGATATTATTAAACAAACAAAATCCCATACTGGTAGCATATTCTGCGTGGTGCCCCGGTGGTCTGACAGCGCAAAAAGCGTTGTTAAAGGTCTCTTCGCAAACACCGTTTACGGCCTGGACCACTGCCCCAGCGGCAAGTTCTGCTGCCTGAACACTGTGCGGACAAATTGCAGTATCCGGATCGATTGAGGTTAACCCGTGTCCGGGGATGGCCGCACGAATACGCGCCACGTGAGAGGCCGGATGTGCTCGCTCCAGCTGCTCGGTCGTCACCGGCTGCGCTGGCAGGGACAAAACCTGCTTTAATAAGCCAGTTTCCTCCAGATAGGCATGAATAGCCCGTAATCTTGCCGGGCTTTCAGGGTGATAACTACCCATGTCATGCAAACAACATTCGGAGTGTGAAATATAAGCAGTGGTCATGTTTGCCTCTGGAAAATGCTACTCGGCCTTGCTCTTCACTTATCGGAAGAACCACAAACGATCGGTTACCCTATTTGAACCCAATCAATTAAATGGTCTTCCCAGTCATTATCGGGCACATCCGTTTCCGAGAGACATCGTCCGTGAATGGATACCCCAGCCTTTAGCACCGAATCCGCTGAACCAGAGATGAGTGGATGCCAAGCGTACAACCCCTTTCCCTCAGCGATTAACCGATAAGCACAGGTATCCGGTAACCATTGCAGCACATCCATATTATCCGGGGTCAGTGAAATACAATTATGCACCCGAAGGCTGCGTTTTTCATAATCCTTACAACGGCAGGAATCTAAGTCTAAAAAGTGGCAGGCTAAGTCGGTGTAATAAACATCACCACTCTCTTCATCCTCCAGCTTTTGCAAACAACACCGTGCACAGCCGTCACAGAGGGATTCCCATTCCGGCCGAGTCATTTGCTTTAGCGATTTGATTTCCCAAAAGCGTTGATCGGACATCTTGTCAGTCTTTTATGATGAGCCCGGAGTGTAGAGGTTCAGCAGGTAATCTTCTTTTCCGGGCGGCATTTGTAGAAAAAACCCTTTTTCATTGACCGTTCTGATCACTTCCTCCCGATCAACCCGCGCCAATTTTTGCTTTGGCGTCAATGCCAAACTCATTACCAGATGTGGCTCGCCAAAGGCTTTTAATAAGGATTCCGGCACCTTGGTGATACCCGCTTTCTTATCCACGTAAAGGTACATACCCTCTTTTTTTGGGCTTCTATAGATGGAACAAATCAGTGTCATACATTTTGCTCGGCAAAGCGATTCATTAACTGCAACAGATCTTCTTCAATCTGTTCCCGTTTCCAGCGACTCATGCCTTCCGGCAACTCCGCCTGCCCGGTCGCCAGATACTTCAACAGGGTGGCCACCATCAGTTTTCGGCTCATTAACAGCTCTGGCGGTACATTCAAAACCTTGGCCTTTGCTGCCAACAGCGACTGTATCTGCTTTAACTGTGGTTTTGCCTCGCGTGGTAACTTCGTATCCAAAATCTCAAGTGATTTACCCTGTTTAGCTGCGTCGGCTATTATACCAAGAATTAGCTGCCCGTCTTTGCGCAATACGCGGGGATGAATCGGTTCCACTTCGGCCAAAGC
>JAIPFG010000206.1 GCA_021736745.1 Pseudomonadales bacterium | reverse complement strand
GTTGCGGAAAGTCATTCGTTGGTGGATTACTACGTTTAATTTAAAGACTTTGGTGACAGAAATCTCTCTTTTTATTTGGGGACGAAGTTCTCTCGTTACAGAGAAAGTTGCTATAGTTAGTGTTACCAGTGAATGACTCTGGGATTGTTTTTTAACGACGGATGTCCCGGTCAGTTCACCCTGTTGAAAAAGCGTAACACAAGGAAACAATATGGCGGTTAAACGCAAAGCGAAGGAAAAAATAAAAGAGGAAGAAGAGTTACAGGTTGATGAGGAGCCAAAAAAGGGCAGGAATAAGCTAGTCATCATTATTGCCGCAGTGCTTATCTTCATCGGTATCGGCGCGATGGTGGTTTACTTACTTACCAGCGGCCCTGATAAGGATAATGTTGCCGAAGGAGCCAATGAAAATAAAAACGTTCAGTCAATTTACTATAAACTTGAGAAACCCTTTATAGTGAACCTGTTGACGAGCGGTAGACAGCGTCATATGCAAATAGATGTCACGATTAAAGGCAAAAACCAAAAGGCGATGGCGATTATCCACAAACATGAGCCTGTCATTAAAAATGATTTGAATCAATTGTTTGGAAGCCAGGAAATGAAAGTGTTACAGACCAAAGAGGGTTTGCTCAAATTAAATGAAGATGCCACTAAAACGGTACAAGCTTTTTTGCAAAAGGAAATTGGATCGCCTGGTATTGATCAGGTACTGTTTACAAATTTTGTTATGCAATAGCAGGATTGAACTGTCGTATGTCAGTTGATGAGCTTTTATCAAAAGATGAGATTGATGTCCTGTTAAATGGCGTCGATGATGGCCAGGTGGCGATGGAAAAGCCGTCTGAGCCAGTTCGTTCTCACGAAACACAGGCCTATGACTTCACTCGCCAGGATCATATCGTCCGTGGTCGTCTGCCAACCTTGGAAATGATTAATGAACGCTTTGTGCGACACACCAAATTAAGTCTATTTAATATGTTGCGCGAAACCGTGGATGTGACCGCCTCCAATATCGAAAGCATCAAGTTTTCAGAATATATGCAGACAGTGGCTATGCCCACCAGTTTAAACATGGTGAAGATCAGGCCATTAAGGGGTACAGCGTTGTTTGTGCTACAGGCGGAGCTGGTGGTCAAATTGGTGGATAAATTTTTCGGCGGTGGTAATCGTGAGATAAACATCGAAGAGCGAGAGTTTACCTCGATGGAGTTGCGCATTATTCGTAAAGTGCTGGATCAGGCTTTTGCGGATATGAAGGAGGCCTGGAAAACGGTAATGCCAGTGGATTTTGAGTATGTCGGCACAGAAGCAAATCCGGCCATGGTCAATATGATCAATCCCAGTGAAGTGGTCGTGCTCAGTACTTTTGACATTATGATTGGGGACACCAAGGGTAAATTCCAGGTGGCAATTCCCTATTCCATGCTGGAGCCTGTGCGCGACACCTTGGATGCGGGTGTTCAAGCTGATCTCGATGATGCTGATGAACGGTGGGGGGAATCCCTGAAAAAAGATATTTTATATGCTCAGGTACCCATTAACTGCAAAATCGTTGAACGTAAAATCACATTGCGAGAGATCCTGAGTTTTAAGGCGGGTGATGTGATCCCCATTGATATGCCGGAGACCCACACCCTTGCAGTGAACGGTGTGCCAATCTTTGAAACCCGGCTTGGGGTTTCTAACCAGCATATGGCGCTGAAAATAATTTCACAGATTAAACGTCCGAATTAATCGCTCAGGATAATGAGGACTGTGTCAGGAGAATGGTATGGCAGGTGAAGAAAACCAAATTGAAGAGGCTGTTTCTGCTGACGCGGAACTGGGTGATGAATCGGCAATGGAAAAGGACTGGCAGGCTTCAGAGCGACAGGTGGCGGCCGAACCGGCCAGCCTTGAAGAACTGCGTGATGAAGGACGACACGTGAGTACAGCGACGCCCGAGCTGGATGTTATTCTGGACATTCCGGTCAATATCTCGATGGAAGTCGGCAATACCGATATCACCATAAGAAACCTATTACAACTTAACCAGGGTTCTGTCATTGAACTTGATCGTTTGGCCGGAGAGCCACTGGATGTCCGGGTCAACGGGACATTAATTGCCCACGGCGAGGTGGTGGTGGTCAACGAGAAGTTTGGTATTCGATTGACGGATGTGGTCAGTCCGTCAGAACGCATCAAAAAGTTACGCTGAGTTAGCGTCAAAAATCCGACGCATATCGATAGATGAAACCATTTCCCGGAACATCCCTTCTTCTCATCCTGATGAGCATCAGTACAGGTATTGCTCGTGCCGAGGCGCCAAATAAAGTTGGCGTGGCGAGTGGTGATATCTTCACGCTGGTGTTGGGACTTGCTTTTGTCCTGCTCCTTATTTTCGGCTGCGCTTGGTTGATTAAGCGGTTCGGGGCCCTGCCCAATGCGGGAAACGGTGCGATTAAAGTCATTTCGGTATTGCCGATGGGAACAAGGGAAAGAATTTGTTTGGTGGAGGTTGGTGGGAAACAGCTGCTGTTAGGTGTTACTGCGGCTCAAATTTCCATCCTTCATACCTTTGAAGAACCGGCGGTTGATGCCGCTCAATTTGCCTCTTCATTCGGGAAGAATTCAGAATTTGCACAAAAATTGCATCAGTTAATGTCACGTAAGTAATGTGACATTTTTTTGTTGGTGCATATGCCTTTATTTTTACCGCTATTCAAGCGCCTTTGGCGCGTTTTAACGCCTATACTCTTGTTGCTGTTTGCGCCGATGGCGTTGGCAGCCGACCCTTTTGGCATCCCAGCTATCAGCATCACGACGGATGCCGATGGCACACAGAATTATTCGGTGACTATCCAAATTCTGTTCCTGATGACGGCGCTGACCCTATTGCCGGCGCTGTTGATGATGATGACCTCTTTCACCCGTATAATCATTGTCTTTGCCATTCTCAGGCAGGCTTTGGGGCTTCAGCAAACACCCTCCAATCAAATTTTGTTAGGCCTCACCCTTTTCCTGACAATCTTCATCATGACCCCTGTATTTGAAACGGTGAACGAGATTGCCCTGCAACCCTATCTTAAGTCCGAATTACAACCGCTTCAGGCCGTTCAACAGGCCGCCGGGCCGTTTCGCGAGTTTATGCTGGGACAAACGCGGGAGAGTGATTTGTCTCTTTTTGCCCGTATTGCACATATTGATCAACTCAGTGACCCCAAGGAAGTGCCTTTTTCCATTCTGGTGCCAGCCTTTGTTACCAGTGAGTTGAAAACGGCTTTTCAGATAGGCTTTATGATCTTTATTCCCTTCTTGGTGATCGATTTGGTTGTCGCGAGCGTGCTGATGGCCATGGGGATGATGATGATGTCCCCTATTATTATTTCATTGCCCTTCAAAATTATGCTGTTTGTGTTGGTCGATGGGTGGGCGATGGTGATTGGGTCCTTGGCCGCAAGCTATGGAATATAAAGGGTGTTTACGAATTGGGTTGGGGAGGGTTTTCCATGACGCCTGAAGTCGTCACTTCATTATTTGGTGAAGCACTATTTCTTGCCGTATTGATGGTCGCGGTGATCGTAGTGCCAAGCCTGCTGGCCGGGTTGGTCATCAGTATGTTTCAGGCGGCGACACAGATTAATGAGCAAACCCTGAGCTTTTTGCCGCGCTTGCTGATCACTTTATTAACCATTATGGCTGCTGGACCGTGGCTGATTAGTCGTTTGATGGAGTTTGCCACTCGCCTTTTCAGCGATATTCCCACATTAATTGGCTAGATACGGATACCTGGAACCCGGCATGCTTGAAATCCCTGTCAGTGAAATCACCGCTTGGATTGGTCGTTATCTTTGGCCGTTTTTTCGTGTGAGTGCTTTTTTTATGGCCATGCCGGTTATTGGCACTCAGTTGGTTCCAATGCGAGTGCGTCTTGGCCTTAGCGTCGTTGTAACATTGGTGGTGGCGCCGTTGTTGCCCATTATGCCACGTGTTGACGGGTTGTCACTTACTGCCTATTTGCTTATTGGACAGCAGGTTTTATTGGGGGTCGTGATGGCCTTTGTTCTTCAGTTGCTGTTTCAGATTTTTATTGTCGCGGGACAAATGATTTCCTATCAGATGGGTCTGGGATTTGCTTCGATTGCCGATCCGGTAAACGGTGTTTCGGTCGCAGTGCTCAGTCAATTTTATCTGATGCTGACAATGTTGTTGTTTTTATCCATGAACGGACATTTAGTGGTGATCGATGTGTTGGTGGAAAGTTTTCGAGTTATACCGGTGAGTATGACGCCATTTGATGTAGGTATTCTATGGCAGATTGCCTCATGGGGGGCGTGGATGTTTTCCAGTGCGGTGATTATTGCACTGCCCGCCGTGACGGCTTTGCTGGTCGTTAATTTTTCTTTTGGCATCATGAATCGGGCTGCACCGCAACTCAATATATTCTCCTTGGGGTTTCCTTTCGCCATGCTGTTTGGTTTGTTGATTGTTTATATCAGTCTTTCAGGATTCCTGCCTCAGTATCAGGGAATCGCTGAGGAAGGATTGATCATGCTGCGTCAGTTGGTGAGGATTCCCTGATGACGACAATAAGGTCTTAGCAGGATGGCGGAAGAGCAGGATTCCAGTCAGGAACGTTCGGAGGAAGCGACCCAGAAACGGCGATCGGATGCGCGTGAAAAGGGGGATATTGCCCGTTCCAAGGAACTTAATACCGCGGCAATTCTGATTGCGGGCGCCATTGGGCTGTTAGTTTTTGGTGGCATCATTACGACTGGATTGGCGAAGATGATGCGTTATAACTTAACGTTGAGTCGGCGCGATATCTTTGATGTGGATTTTATGGCAATTCACCTCAGCGCCTCACTAGTCGAGAGCCTGGTATCGTTGTTGCCAATTTTTACGCTATTGATTATTGCAGCGATTGTAGGCCCTTTGGCTCTGGGTGGGTGGGTATTGAGCGCTAAGGTGCTGGCACCTCAATGGAACCGGCTGAGCTTAATCAAAGGCCTAAAAAGGATGTTTGCGTTGCGTGCCTTGATGGAATTATTCAAGAGTATCGCCAAAGTTGTATTAGTGGTTGCCTTAGCTGTGATGATATTGCTTTGGTTCTCGTCAGAGATTATCAATATTGGCAAACAGGACACCCTGTCGGCGATGGTGAGTTCGCTCAATATTGTGGGTTGGTCAGTGCTGGGTTTGAGTTGTTCAATGCTGATTATTGCCGTTATCGATATTCCTTTTCAGCTTTATGATCATTCGCGCAAATTAAAAATGACACGCCAGGAAGTGAAAGATGAGATGAAAAACACCGAAGGGAAACCGGAGGTGAGAAGTCGCATCAGACAACTTCAATATGATATGTCCCAACGCCGAATGATGGCGGCTGTGCCTGAGGCGGATGTCGTGATTACGAACCCGGAGCATTTTGCGGTGGCGCTTCGTTATAATTCCAACCAGATGGGTGCGCCAGTACTGGTAGCGAAGGGTGCGGACCTGGTCGCGCAGAAAATTCGGGAGATCGCGAAAGCCAATCAGGTGCCTGTTCTCTCTGCACCGCCTTTGGCCCGTGCCGTTTTTTACAGCACTGAAATCGACCAACAGATTCCGGCGGGACTCTATGTCGCTGTTGCACAGGTGCTCGCCTATGTCTTCCAGCTGAATAGATTTAAGCGGGGTAAAGGGCAAAGACCGGGTAAATTACCGGAAATAGACATCCCGGATAATTTAAGGCGAGACACGTAACATCGGACATTGCCACCCTTTGTGCATAGCT
>JAIPFG010000205.1 GCA_021736745.1 Pseudomonadales bacterium | reverse complement strand
ATTATGTGGAATTACAGCGCACCGGACGGGAAGGGGAACAGTCCTATTTAGAACAGGCCATACGCTTGGCTGAAACCTTTGATTTGCCTGTTGTCGCCACTAACGATACACGCTTTTTGTATCCGGAGGATTTTGAGGCACATGAAGCTCGCGTCTGTATTCATGACGGGCGAACTTTAGACGATCCCCGCCGCGCCAGGCTCTATAGTGAACACCAGTACTTCAAATCCAGTGAAGAAATGTCTGAGCTGTTTAAAGATATTCCGGAAGCCATTGAGAATACGTTAGAAATCGCGAAACGTTGCAGCCTGGAAATTGAATTGGGTGAAAACTACCTGCCCAACTATCCGGTTCCCGCTGGTCTGACCATGGATGACTACTTTAGGCGCTTGTCATTCGAAGGACTGGAAAAGCGCCTGAATAAATTACTTGATGACGCCTCACCGGCTTATCAGGAACAGCGGCAAATCTATATCGATCGGCTGAACTTTGAGCTGGAAATCATCATTCAGATGGGGTTCCCGGGTTATTTCCTGATTGTTATGGACTTCATCAAGTGGGCCAAGCAAAACGAAGTACCCGTCGGACCGGGGCGAGGGTCAGGTGCTGGCTCGTTGGTTGCCTATTCGCTGGAAATCACAGACCTGGATCCATTGGAATATGATTTGCTGTTTGAGCGGTTTCTTAATCCGGAACGTGTATCCATGCCTGACTTTGATGTGGATTTTTGCATGGATGGCAGAGATCGGGTTATTGATTACGTTGCCGAAACATACGGACGCGAAGCAGTCTCACAAATTATCACCTTTGGCACAATGGCGGCGAAAGCGGTGGTGCGCGACGTTGCCCGGGTGCAGGGTAAACCCTATGGATTAGCAGACAAACTATCGAAAATGATTCCTTTTGAGGTCGGCATGACTCTCAGCAAAGCGATGGAGCAGGAAAAACCATTGCGTGAGTTTGTCGAGCAAAACGAAGAAGTGGCCGAAATTATGGAGATGGCCTTTAAGCTCGAGGGTATTACGCGGAACGTTGGAAAACACGCCGGCGGTGTTGTGATTGCACCAACACGGTTAACTGATTTTTCCGCGCTCTATTGTGACGAAACCGGTGGTAATCTGGTGACTCAGTTCGACAAGGACGATGTTGAAAGGGTCGGCTTAGTGAAATTCGACTTCCTGGGGTTACGCACCCTGACCATTATCGATTGGGCGGTAGCGAACGTTAACCGATTGCGCGAGAAACAGGGCGAAGAACTGCTGGATATCAGTAATATCAATCTGGAAGATGCGAAGGTTTATAAGTTGCTGCAGGCAGCGAATACAACGGCGGTATTCCAGCTTGAATCGCGTGGCATGAAAGATTTGTTGCGTCGCCTAGAACCTAACACGTTCGAGGACATCATCGCCTTGGTGGCGTTGTTTCGCCCTGGTCCGCTTCAGTCGGGTATGGTGGATGATTTTATTGCGCGTAAAAAAGGAAAAGCCCAGCTTGCCTACCCCCATCCACAGTACCAACACGAGTGTTTGAAACCGGTGCTGGAACCTTCCTACGGCATTATTCTGTACCAGGAACAGGTGATGCAGATTGCTCAGACGATGGGTGGTTACACCTTGGGCGGAGCGGATTTGTTACGGCGCGCCATGGGTAAAAAGAAACCCGAGGAAATGGCGAAGCAGCGGCAAATATTTATGGAAGGTGCTCGCAAACAGGGGTTCGATGAGGAATTGGCACGCAATATTTTTGACCTGATGGAAAAGTTTGCCGGTTACGGTTTTAATAAATCGCATTCGGCCGCCTACGCCCTCCTGTCTTATCAGACCGCCTGGCTGAAAACCTACTATCCGGCACCCTTTATGGCAGCCGTGTTGTCGGCGGATATGCAGAATACCGACAAGGTGGTTATTCTGTTGGAAGATTGCCGACAAATGGAGTTGCCACTGGTATTGCCCAATGTGAATATTGGTGAATATCGTTTTACCGTCGATGAAAAAAATCAGGTGGTTTATGGCCTGGGTGCAATCAAAGGCTTAGGGGAAGGGCCGATCGAATCTATCGTACAAGCACGTCATGAGGGAGGGCCATTTACGGACCTGTTCGATTTCTGTGCACGGGTGGATTTGCGCAAAGTCAATCGGCGCGCCATGGAAGCGTTGATTCGCTCAGGCGCGATGGACGATATCGGGCCTCATCGCGCAGCGTTAATGGCATGCCTTGAAGAAGCAATAAAAACGGCGGAACAACACAGCCAAAATAGACAAAGTGGTATGACGGATCTGTTTGGCGGGTTACCGGGCAGCAACGCCACTCAAACGAATGAAGAGGTGTACCGCGATTATCAAGGTATTCGTCGTTGGACGGAAAAAGCCCGGTTATTGGCGGAAAAAGAAACCTTGGGCTTATATCTGCGGGGACACCCGATAGATGAGTACGAGCAGGAGTTGCGCCATATTGCTAAAGATCCGTTAGTGGCCCTGCAGGCAAAAAAGAGCGATCAACTCGTGGCTGGATTAGTGATTGAGATTCGCACGATGAAAAGCAAGCGTGGTGACACCATTGCCTTCGTCACCCTGGATGACCGTACCAGTCGGGTTGAAGTCTCTGTTTTTGCAGAAACCTACGATAAATACCGTGAATTGCTGATGAAAGATAATTTGCTGGTGGTGGAAGGAGAGGTTGGCAATGATGACTATTCAGGAGCGATTAAGGTACGAGCCAAAGCGATTTACGATGTCGTCGAAGCACGTCAACGATTTGCTCAGCAAATTGAAATTTCACCGGCCGAGGCGCATATTAATACCCGATTACCGGATAAACTGATGGAACTGTTAAAGCCATATCAAGGCGAAGGCTGTCAAGTGACACTGATCTATCAAAACGCGCAAGCTCTGGGCCGGCTCAAATTCGGCGAGGCGTGGCGGGTTCGCCCGACGGACGAATTACTGCATAGCCTGAAAGAAGGTTTCGGTGAGAAGCGGGTCAAGTTGTGTTACCGATAGCCGGGCGGGTTTGATTCTTGTTGAATGGATCGTTCCTGCTTGTTATTGTCTGTAAATATCAATACCATGGCGTCAAATTGACTATTTCGTATTCCATTAGAAGGTAAAATCAAAAGTCACCGATGAACCCCAACTATTTAGATTTCGAACAACCCATCGCAGAATTACAGGTGAGAATTGAGGAGTTAAGGCTGGTTAGCAGCGATAACAACCTTAATATCAGTGAGGAAATTGCCAAGCTCGAGAGTAAGAGTAAAGAACTGACCAAGAGTATTTTTACGAATCTCAATTCCTGGCAAACAGCTCAAATGGCACGGCACCCGCAGCGACCTTATACCCTGGATTATATCCAAAATATTTTTACCGATTTTGATGAATTACACGGGGATCGCCATTATGCCGATGATGCCGCAATTGTGGGTGGGTTAGCCCGCCTGGACGACCAGCCGGTTATGGTGATTGGGCATCAAAAGGGCCGGGGCGTTAAAGAGAAAGTGCTCAGGAACTTTGGCATGCCAAGACCCGAAGGTTATCGCAAAGCTTGCCGTCTCATGGAACTGGCCGAACGCTACAAAATGCCGATTATTACCTTTATTGATACGCCCGGCGCCTATCCTGGTATCGGTGCCGAAGAGCGTGGTCAGAGTGAAGCCATCGCCTACAATTTGGCTGTGATGTCACGACTGGAAGTGCCGATCATTTCAACGGTTATCGGCGAGGGTGGCTCCGGCGGAGCGCTGGCGATTGGTTTGTGCGATGAACTTATGATGTTGCAATATTCCACCTATGCTGTGATCTCGCCGGAAGGTTGTGCCTCGATTCTTTGGCGTAGCGCGGAACGGGCTGCGGATGCGGCGCAGGCAATGGGTATTACGGCCAACCGGCTACATGAGTTGAAGCTAGCCGATCGAGTGGTTACCGAACCCCTGGGTGGGGCGCATCGAGACCTGGAAACCATGTCGGCCACACTGAAAACGAGTATTGAAAATGCATTGAATAAACTCAAAAAGTACAGTGTGGAAGAATTGTTGGAGCGGCGTTACCAACGTTATATGTCTTACGGCATTCCGGTCTGATTAAGCCAAAAAGAAGGGAATGCTGTTGCATGTTTTAAGGTGGTGCGAACTGGGTGTTCGATAAGTTCGCTCTAAGCGAATAGCCTTACAGATTTAGCGGGTTGAAAATTTGAAAATTATTCATTCCTAGAGCCGCTATCCCAACATGAAATTTACTGAAACCCAACTACTTAAGGCACTGAATTGCACTCAAATAAGTGCGGATCAGACTCGGCGTTTTATCGTCGCCTATAGTGGTGGTTTAGATTCACATGTGCTGCTGGCGGCCATGTCAGCCCTCCGAGGTCAACTGGGAGGTATTGCTGTCAGCGCACTGCATATCCATCACGGCGTTAACCCGGCAGCGGACGAATGGGTGGCGCATTGCATCCAGGTTTGCCGATCCTTAGCGATACCGCGTGTCATCAAAAAAATTCAGGCAGACCAGACCAAAGCAAGCCTTGAGAACACCTTGCGTGAGGCCCGATATCAAGCCTTTTCCGAAAGTCTGAGTGAGCACGATGTGCTTTTGCTGGCGCATCACGCTGACGATCAGGCTGAAACCATTCTTTTACGCCTGTTGCGAGGAGCTGGTGCACAGGGTATTTCGGGTATGCCACAGCAAAGGGCTTTGGGTAAGGGGCATCTGCTGCGGCCGTTACTTGGATATACAAAACAGCAACTAGAACGCTACGCCGTTGCAAAACAGCTGAGCTGGATTGAAGACGACAGCAATGCGGACGTGCAATTTGACCGTAACTTCCTACGGCAGCGTGTGATGCCCTTGATTGCTGAGCGATGGCCCAGCTTTGGGCATTCCTTAACGCGTCATGCCCGCATCAATCGGCAACTCCAACGCAGTATGGATTTCTTTCTTGCGCGAGAACTTCAACAGTTAATGACCGAGAAGGGGGTGCTGAAGATTCCTCCCTTGCTGGAATATTCCCAGGAAGTGCAGCTAAACCTCTTGCGTGCCTGGATAGCCTCATTAACCTTGCCGGCACCCAGCTATAAGCAGTTGTGGCAAATCTTAAGTGATGTCATGCTGGCGCGTGAGGACGCCCAGCCACAGGTGAATTGGCCCGGTGCAATCGTTCGACGTTATCAAGATGGCCTCCACGCCAGTTCCCCCCCGCCAGAGTTTGATGCCAAGCGAGTCTATGAATGGCATCCGGAGACGACGTTAAATATTTCCGGAGTGGGTGAACTGAAACTAGAGAAAATGGTTGGCGCGGGATTGTTGAAAATGAGTCCGAACTCTTATTCTGTACGTTTTCGCCAAGGCGGAGAGCGTTGTCAGCCCGCAGGTCGTCAAGGTTCGCACCCCCTAAAAAAACTACTTCAGGAATACCATGTTCCCCCCTGGTTAAGAGACCGTACGCCCTTGATTTATTGCGGAGAGCAACTGGCTGCGGTGGGGGATATTTGGGTGTGTGAGGGGTTTGCGACTAGCGATGATGAGCAGGGTTTTCGGGTTTTATTGACACCCTAATGCAGCATTTTCGAATCGAGAATTAGTGCCCTACCTGCGCACTCAACCTTTCCTTTTTTATCAAGATTCTTCGAAAAGGGTTTTATTTTTAGATCATCACATTTAGGATGTGCTACTGGACGAAAACTCGACAAGGAAGCAAGGATGGCTAAGTCAAGTGAACCAAAAAAATAATAAGCAAGATACAACCCTGGACACCGGCTGTCTTTCCCTTTGTTTGCTCGCGCGTT
>JAIPFG010000204.1 GCA_021736745.1 Pseudomonadales bacterium | reverse complement strand
AAAAAGGGTGTGCCCTATATCATTGCCCTATTGGTTATCATTGGCCTGGTCGTTATTTTCGGTCTGTTGGTGGGGGCCGTGGTAGGGGCGTCCGTCACTAACTTCTCTCAGGATTTACCTGAATACCAGACTAAATTGCGTGATCTCAGCGCTTCCTTTTTGAACTGGCTATCGATGCTCGGCGTCAATTTACAGGAAACACACTTAAAGGATAATTTTAATCCCAGCATTGCCATGAGCATGGTCGGTGCCACGCTTGCCTCATTGGGGAATGTGATGGGCAACGCCTTTATGATTTTATTAACCGTTATTTTTATCCTGGCAGAGGAGAGCGTATTCTACGATAAGTTGCGTGTGGCATCAGGGAACGCTGATCAATCATTCGGGGCGGTCAAACGTTTTACCTCAAGTGTTAATCGCTACATGGCGTTAAAAACGGCATTGAGTTTATTGACTGGCCTGTTAATCATGGTCTGGCTCTGGGTTTTAGGTGTTGACTATGCCGTGCTATGGGGCTTAGTGGCCTTTTTGCTTAATTTTGTTCCTACATTAGGCTCAATCATTGCGGCTATTCCGGCCGTTTTGCTGGCATTGATCCAGCTAGGAACAGGTGAGGCGCTGCTTACGGCAATGGGTTATCTTGTTGTCAACATTGTGGTCGGCAATGTACTAGAACCCCGTTTTATGGGCAGGGGGCTGGATCTTTCAGCCCTGGTGGTTTTTTTATCATTGGTTTTCTGGGGCTGGGTTTTGGGGCCTGTCGGCATGCTCTTATCCGTACCCTTAACCATGACATTAAAAATAGCCTTTGAAAGTTTCGATGAAACCCGCTGGATGGCCGTTGTGCTGGGGTCTGGCGTAGGTATACAGAAGCAAGCAATGGAAATGGAGTGTGATAAGGAAGGCAGTTAATGGGCGCTATATAGATGTTTGTGGTGATGACGACTCGTTTTATCGCTAGCTTGTTAGTGTTGGTTTGACGAATCTGCAATTAAACTTTTCAGCGCTTGATCAATTAAGCATAGCTGTCGCAATAGTTTCGACAGCATTTCATTATGGTTGTATGACGCACTGGTCGTCAGCTGAGCTAGCTTCAAACAAAAGCCCCGCAATCGCAGGGCTTTAAAAAATTAAATTGATTTTTTAATTAGGCGGCGGAAACCACATCAATTTGTTGAGCGGCAATCAACTTGCCTTGTTCCGCTGCTTTTTGAAATGATGCAATTTGATCGAAATTCAGGTAGCGATAGATATCGCTCGCCATTGAATTGATCTTATTGGCATATTCCATATATTCAGCCGGCGTGGGGAGTT
Organism: Pseudomonadales bacterium; assembly: GCA_021736745.1. Taxonomy (GTDB): domain Bacteria; phylum Pseudomonadota; class Gammaproteobacteria; order Pseudomonadales; family IMCC2047; genus JAJFKB01. The sequence continues at coordinate 4,478 of JAIPFG010000204.1, read as the reverse complement.
TGCCCAGAATGGCACCGACTGCGGCTAATTCAGCAGAAGTAAGGTACACGTTCGCGCCATCGCCAAGCCGGTTAGGGAAATTACGGGTGGAGGTCGAAAGTACGGTGCTGTTAGGTGCCACCCGCGCCTGATTCCCCATGCAAAGAGAGCAGCCTGGCATTTCTGTGCGCGCACCAGCGCGGCCAAAAATATTGTAAAAACCCTCTTCCATCAAGGCGTGTTGGTCCATTTTCGTTGGCGGAGATAACCACAAGCGGGTCGAAATTCCACCGCCGTGCTGCTCAAGGAGTTTGCCCGCTGCGCGGAAGTGCCCAATATTGGTCATACAAGAGCCGATGAACACTTCGTCCACTTTGTTGCCTGCAACGTCGGATAATAATTTCGCATCATCAGGGTCGTTCGGGCAGCAAACAATAGGTTCAGTGACCTCGGCTAAGTCAATTTCAATCACCGCGGCATATTCCGCATCGGCATCAGCTTCCATCAGGGATGGATTGGCGAGCCACTCTTCCATTCTGCGTGCACGCCGCTCTAACGTACGAGCATCTCCATAGCCTTCAGAAATCATCCAACGCAGTAGCGTGATATTAGAACGCAGATATTCAGCAACGGATTGTTCGCTCAATTTTATGGTGCAACCGGCGGCAGATCGCTCTGCGGAGGCATCGGATAATTCGAAAGCCTGCTCTGCAGTTAAATTGTCCAAGCCTTCAATTTCCAAGATGCGGCCGGAGAAAAAGTTCTTCTTGCCTTTTTTCTCAACGGTCAATAACCCCGCTTTAATACCGTAATAGGGGATGGCATGCACGAGATCACGAAGGGTAATGCCTGGCTGCATTTCTCCTTTAAAACGCACCAAGACTGATTCTGGCATATCCAGTGGCATAACACCTGTCGCTGCGGCAAAGGCCACCAAGCCTGAACCTGCAGGAAAAGAAATACCCATTGGGAAACGCGTATGTGAATCGCCACCGGTACCGACAGTATCGGGTAATAGCATACGGTTTAACCAGCTGTGAATAATGCCATCGCCGGGTCGCAGGGAAACGCCCCCGCGGTTCATAATAAAGTCAGGAAGCGTATGTTGTGTGTCGATATCGACGGGTTTCGGGTAGGCGGCGGTATGGCAAAAGGATTGCATGGTCAAGTCTGCGGAAAATCCCAGACAAGCCAAGTCTTTCAGTTCATCACGAGTCATCGGCCCCGTGGTATCCTGGGAGCCAACAGTGGTCATTTTTGGTTCACAGTAGGTGCCAGGGCGTATTCCTTCAACACCACAGGCGCGGCCAACCATTTTCTGAGCCAAGGTATAACCTTTACCGGTATCTGTTGGCTGCGTCGGTTTACGGAAAAGAGTTGACTCCGGTAACCCTAAGGATTCTCGTGCTTTAGTAGTCAGTCCACGGCCAATGATCAAATTGATGCGACCCCCGGCTTGAACTTCATCAAGAATGACATCCGATTTGAATTCAAACTCTGAGAGTACAGTGCCGGTTTCGGATAAAATTTTACCTTCATAGGGGCGGATTTCGATGATATCACCCATGTTGAGCTGATCAACCGGGGCCTCGAAAACCAATGCGCCAGCATCTTCCATGGTATTGAAGAAGATGGGTGCTACTTTACCGCCAATGCAGATACCGCCGGAACGCTTGTTTGGAACGCCCGGCATATCATCGCCAAAGAACCACAGTACCGAGTTAGTCGCTGATTTTCGGGAAGAACCGGTGCCGACAACATCACCCACAAAGGCGACTGGCAGACCTTTGGCTTTAATTTCTTCAATCTGCGCTAGTGGGCCGATGACTCCCTGTTCTTTTGGGGTTAAGCCATCGCGCGACATTTTGTACATGGCCAATGCATGGAGGGGTATGTCAGGACGACTCCATGCGTCGGGAGCAGGTGAAAGGTCATCGGTGTTGGTTTCTCCAGTTACTTTAAACACCGCAACTTTGATGCTTTCAGGCACTGCTCCTTGATTAGTAAACCACTCAGCATCAGCCCAAGATTGCAAAAGTGTTTTAGCATTCTCATTTCCCGCTTTTGCTTTTTCTTCGACATCGTGAAATGCGTCAAACATAAGTAAGGTATGTTTTAATTCCTCAACCGCTTCAGCGCCAAGCTCGGCATCATCCAATAGTTCAACCAAAGTGCCAATGTTGTAGCCACCCAGCATATTGCCCAGTAATTTGACGGCAGCTCGTCTGTCAATCAGCGGCGAGTTCGCTTCGTCTTTAATAATGGCACTTAAAAAACCGGCTTTCACATAGGCGGCCTCGTCAACGCCGGGGGGAACACGATTACTGATTAAATCAAGTAAATATTCCTCTTCACCGGCAGGAGGATTTTTTAATAACTCAATTAGGCCGGCCGTTTGCTCCGGGTCGAGAGGTTTCGGGGGGACGCCTTGACTGGCGCGTTCTTCCACGTGTTTGCGGTAAGCTTCAAGCACTATGATATCCTCTTTGTGGCGTTGATCGGCTCCTTTGGCAGATGTAAGAAAATCATTGCAGCCATAAATGGCGGCGCAGACTAACTAACAACAACTACAGGGGCTGAAATTAGAAATTTAGGGGAAACCCATGGACAAGTTTACAACGGATAGTGAACGTATTAACTTGCGAAGCGTTTCCTGAGTTAAAGCGGTCTTAAATGCGGTCTGCATTCTAGCTGAAATCGTTCTTAATGTTAAGCATTAAAAGTTGTATTTATTTTTAAAAAAATGCAATAACAAATTGATATAAAAGAATATAAATAATTTATTTTTTTTGTGAATAGTGGTTATCTTTAGCTCTGTATATAATCCTTTTAACTTTAAAGGAAGTGACGTTATGCCGAAAAAACCTTCACCGGCCACCTTTGTGAAAAATATTCCTCACCAGCACCCGGGTGCGTTACCTCCGCTTCATCTTTGGCAGCCTGAGTTAACTGGGGAAATGGATATTCGAATTGCTCAGGATGGGACTTGGTTTCATGAAGGAAGACCAATTCGGAGACAGGCTCTCGTCAGATTGTTTTCCCGTATTCTACGAAAGGAGGACGATGGACAGTTTTATCTGGTGTCACCGACGGAGAAATACCGGATTCATGTGGAGGATGCACCTTTTGTAGCCTTGCAGATGGATGTCCGTCATTTAAATAATCGCTGTGAACTGGATTTCTTCACCTCAATGGAAGATAAAATAACAGCGAATAAAGAGCATCCAATATGGGTGGTCACCCAGGATCATCAACCAAAGCCATACATTCGCGTAAGGGACCGTTTGGATGCATTGATCTCGCGTAATCTGTTTTATCAGTTGGTCGAAATTGGAGAGGAGAGGGTAGTCGATGGCGAGCGGGTTTTCGGCATTGAAAGCGCCGGGATGTTTTTTGTTCTTGGGGCGCTTTGACTACTTGAAAACGCTTATCGATTGAAAAGGGATCTGCACTCAGCTCATTGAACTGAGCGCAGAATGAGTGACTCAATGGCCAAAGTTACATGTTAGGATAGTTTGGCCCGCCGGCCCCTTCCGGTGTTACCCAAGTAATATTTTGGGCAGGGTCTTTAATATCACAGGTTTTACAGTGAACACAGTTTTGAGAATTGATCTGGAACTTATCGGTCCCATTTTCCTCTATGATTTCATAGACTCCCGCCGGGCAATAACGCTGAGCAGGTTCATCATAGATCGGCAAATTCTGAGCAAGAGGAATATTAGGGTCTCGTAATTTCAAGTGACAGGGCTGATCCTCTTCATGATTAGTATTGGAAAGGAACACAGAAGTCAGCTTGTCGAAACTAATGACGCCATCTGGTTTGGGATAATTTATTTTTTTACACTCCGCTGCGGGTTTTAGGGTGGCGTAATCGGGTTGAGTGTCATGCAGAGTGATAGGCAGTTTGCCTGAGAAGATATTTTGATCAATAAAATTAAATGCCCCGCCCAGATAGGTGCCATATTTATGCATAGCGGGACCAAAGTTACGGCTGCGGTAAAGCTCATCGTAGACTGAAGATGCTTTAAAGGCTTCAGCATAAGCGGTAAGTTCATCACCTCCCAACGAACCATTTTTGATCGCATCGAATACTGTTTCAGCAGCGAGCATGCCGGATTTCATTGCCGTGTGACTGCCTTTGATCTTCGCGAAATTGAGGGTGCCAGCATCACATCCAACTAACAAACCACCAGGAAAGGTCATTTTCGGCAGTGAATTTAATCCGCCCTTGGTAATGGCTCGGGCCCCGTAGGCGACTCGTTTGCCACCCTCAAGGTATTGTCTGAGAGCGGGGTTTTGTTTGAAACGTTGGAATTCATCAAAAGGGCTGACATGGGGGTTGGAATAGCTAAGGTCCACGATTAATCCCACCACGACTTGATGGTTTTCTATATGATAGAGAAAACCGCCGCCGGCAGAACCGCTTTCGCTTAATGGCCAGCCTGCAGTATGAATCACTAAGCCTTCCTGATGTTTGGCCGGATCGACATCCCAGAGTT
>JAIPFG010000203.1 GCA_021736745.1 Pseudomonadales bacterium | reverse complement strand
GGGCGAACCGAGTTCTTAGATGGTCTGATTAAGAAAATGGGCAGTAATACCCAACTGGCGTCGATCGAAGAGTTAGAGCGCGTTTGGTATTTGTTGCAACAGGAAATGACTGAAACAGGCCGGGTAGCAAGATATAACACCACGGTAGTATCCCCCCAGGGTGATCGACAAGAAAAAGAAGTAGTTCGTATCGGTACCTATAATATTGTCTCTGATGGCAATTATTTACAATATGATAAAGATACTGAAACTTTGTTGGTGCTGGCGCGTCAGCCCGCTGGACGGTACACGTCAAGTGCGGAAAACCTGCAAGGCGCCACAAGCGGTCTTACCCAGTTTGGGGTTGACCCAACAGGCCCATCAGGTGGCTCATATTTGGCGGCGTTGATTGATAGCCCTGACCTAATTGAACGAATTCAGCAAGGTCGTGAAGTAGGCTATATCATTATCGTCATTGGTATTATCGCATTGCTGATATCCTTCTGGCGTCTCTTTGCCTTAAGTGCCGTGGGTGCAAAGGTGAATGCACAATTGAAGAATATTTCGCAGCCTAACACTAATAACCCGCTCGGTCGTGTTCTGACGGTTAATCAGCAAAATGCAGGCGCGGATACTGAAACGCTTGAGCTTAAATTGCATGAGGCCGTGTTAAAAGAAACCCCAGCACTTGAAAAGTGGATTGGTTTTATCAAGATTACCTCTATGGTTGCACCGCTTCTGGGGCTGCTTGGTACGGTAACCGGTATGATTTTAACCTTCCAAGCACTCACTATTTTCGGCACGGGTGATCCCAAAGCTATGGCTGGTGGTATTTCTAGTGCTTTGGTGACAACGGTACTAGGTTTATGTGTTGCGATTCCTACGGTGTTCTTGCACGCTCTGGTCAGTGGCCGCAGCAAGAAAATTATCCATATTATGGAAGAGCAATCAGCCGGTATTATTGCAGAACAATCTGAGCAAAGTAGCTAATTAGTTAACCAATAAACTTAGGAATCAAACTATGTTTTGGTTTTATGACATATACGATGCCCTCACCGCCTTTATGGATGCAGGGGGGCCCGTACTCTGGTTTATTGCTTTGCTGCTATTTGCCATGTGGAGTCTGGTATTTGAACGGGTGTGGTACTTCGGTGCCACCCATCGCAAACTGGTTCAACATGTCGTCAATGATTGGAATACCCGTGAGGATATTAAATCATGGCGGGCTCACCGCATTCGCGAAGCAATTATTTCCCGAGTCAATCTACGGGTTGATCAGAATCTTCAGATTATTAAAACTATGGTAGCCCTCTGTCCATTATTGGGGCTGTTGGGTACTGTGACGGGTATGATTGAAGTATTCAACATCCTGGCAATTACCGGCGGGGGGGATGCACGTTCAATGGCAAGCGGAGTCTCGAAAGCGACAATTCCTACAATGGCGGGTATGGTTGCCGCTCTGTCCGGAGTGTTTGCATCGACTTGGCTGGCTCGTAAAGCAGAACGTGAAAAAGAGCTGATCCAAGATCAACTCACTATAGAGCATTGAGAGAAGACTAATGCGAAGACATAATGCAAGAGCAGAAGAAGAGCAGTCTATTGACTTGACGCCTATGCTGGACGTCGTGTTCATTATGCTGATCTTCTTCATTGTCACTGCTTCCTTTATTAAGGAGACAGGAATCGAAGTGAATAGACCTGACGCTTTAACCGCCGAGTCTAAGAAAAATGCGAATATTCTTGTCGCTGTTAATGGTAATAATGAAATTTGGATTGATAAACGCCGTATTGATGTGAGAGCTGTTCGCTCGAACGTTGAAAGATTAAGGGCAGAAAACCCCGAAGGCGCCGTTGTCATCCAGGCAGACGAAAAAGCAACTGCTGAAACCATTATTAAAGTCATGGATGCCGCGCGAGAAGCCGGTGTTTTTGACGTCTCGATAGCGACCGAAGAGTAATTACAGGAGAGCTTTATGGGTTCAGCAATTAAATACCCCGTAGCGATTCTGCTTGCTGCGATTATCACGATGGCGCTATTTTTCCTTATGCAGGCCTTGATAGCTATGGGCACAGGGTCTGTAGAAAAGGGTGAAACGAGAAAAATAGCTGACATACATATGCCTGAACGGGAATTGGAAATCATCAAGGAAGAGAAAAAGCCGGAAAAACCGGAAGAGCCAGAACAACCCCCGCCCGATCTTGCACCACCACCAGTTGATATCTCGATCCCGGATGCTGGTGGTATTTCGATGGCCCCAGTCAAAGTGAATGCTAATGTTAATCTTGGCGGTATTGGGCTCGGAGCTAGCGATGGTGAATATTTGCCAATCGTTAAAGTGGCGCCGATTTATCCCAGCCGAGCGCTATCACGAGGAATAGAAGGTTATGTTATTGTTGAGTTCACTGTAACTAAATCGGGAACAGTAGCCGATCCATTTGTGGTGGAAGCTTTTACTGACAACGGCAGCCCAACGACGATATTCAATAGTGCCGCGATAAAAGCTGCATTAAAATTTAAATATAAGCCAAAGATTATCGATGGTGAGCCAGTTGATGTGGCGGGCGTACAAAATAAAATTACGTTCAAAATTGATAAGTAGCAATTCAACCATCAATAATCAGCTAATGACTCAGATGACCTATGATATAGCGATTCCTAAAGTGGAAATAGAATTATGGCTTTAGTGACAAAATGTATAAGAAAAACACTCACTACAATGATAGTGGGTACGGCAGTGCTGCTGCTGATAGCGCCTATTGCTGGCCGGATAGGTATGGGGCAAGCGTTTGCGGAAGATGAAAAACCCCAACATGCAGAGCGTAAAACCCGAAAAACACCGACGTTAAATTTGAAGCTCCATGAAAAGCTACAGGAAGCACAGGAATTCAATGAAAAGGGTGATAGCGCTGGTGCGTTAAGGCTACTCGATGAACTTCGGGACCCGAGAAAATACGATAAATACAATAGTTATGAGCGTGCGATGCTATGGAATTTTTATGCGTTCATCTATTACTCGCAGGAAAATTATCGTAAAACGATTGAAGCTTATGAGAATGTCCTCAAACAGCCTGATTTACCAGAAGCGCTGGGTGTAGGAACTCTGTATAGTCTTTCCCAAATCTATTTTGTCCAGGAAAACTATAGTAAAGCGGTACAAACACTGGAAAAGTGGTTTAAAGTTGCTGAAAATCCGGGTGCCAACGCCTATATCCTGTTAGGGCAGGGTTATTACCAGCTTAAAGACTATAACAAAGCCATTCCTGCGGTAGAGAAGGCGATTGGAATCGCTCGAGAAAGAGAAAAAGAAGTTAAGGAAAACTGGTATCTGCTTTTGCGCGCCATGTATTACGATAAGGAAGATTACAAGAAGACCTTTGAAATTTTAAGAACCCTAACCCACGAATACCCGAAGAAAGAGTATTACTCTCAGTTGGCCGCTATGTATGGTGAATTGAAGCAGGAGTTTAATCAGTATTCAACCGTTGCGGCAATGAACGATGCTAAATTGCTTTCAAAAAACGCGGAGCTTGTCACCTATGCTCAGTTTTTAATGCAAAATGATCGTCCCTACCGCGCAGCCGTCATACTTGATGAAGGCATGAAAAATAAAATCGTAGAGAAAACTGACCGTAATTATAAATTGTTGGGTAATGCTTGGACCTTGGCGAAAGAAGATAAAAAAGCTATTCCTGCCTTTGAGTCAGCGGCAAAGTTATCTGATACGGGTGATCTCTATGCGTCTTTAGCCCAGTCCTACCTGAATGTAGAAGACTGGGATAAGGCTATTAATTCTGTTAATAAAGCGTTCGATAAGGGTAAATTAAAACGCCCTGATACGGCTAATGTTGTTTTAGGAATGGCGCTTTTTAACTTGAAAAAATATGATGCCTCTTTGAAGGCTTTTGAAGCTGCGAAAAAAGATAAAAGAAGTGAAAAAATTGCACGCCAATGGCTTCGTTATGTAAGAGGCGAGAGGGATCGGGCAAAAGCCTTAGAAAAGGGCCTTAGCTAAAATAACTCACCAGGAAAAAGGCCGGTATAACTGGCCTTTTTTTCTTCTGGTTTAATCACCACTGTAAATACAACCACTTGTACAGGTTTCTTGTATTGCAACTTTACTCAGTTGAGGTAAAGCAGGCTTTAAGCGTTGCCAAATCCAAATCGCTATATTCTCACTTGTTGGATTTTCAAGACCATCTATTTCATTCAAGTAGTGGTGATCCAGCATCGAATAGAGCGGATCAAAGATCCGTTTAATATTTGAAAAATCCATCACCCACCCCAATTCACCGCTAATATCGCCTTCAACATAAATCGTGACTTTAAAGGAGTGACCGTGTAAACGACGACATTTATGATTTGGTGGGACGTTGGGCAGATGGTGAGCCGCTTCAAAAGTGAATTCTTTATATATTTCCATTTCAGGGACTATTTGTATATCGAATGAATAAAGGGGAATTATTTTAACACTGAACAGTTTTAATAGTGTTGCTTAATCACCTGTTTTGATCGCCAAAAAATAGAATTTACATTGATATTGAATGTGCAAAAAATTATTTCTTAACAGCCTCACTTTTTTGGGTATTAATGTTTGACTTAGCTACCGATTTCTATAAAATGCGCACTCTCAGCCGATTGGGTGGTTAGCTCAGCTGGGAGAGCATCTGCCTTACAAGCAGAGGGTCGGCGGTTCGATCCCGTCACCACCCACCATTTTAAAGTTAAGTGCGGACCGGTAGTTCAGCTGGTTAGAATGCCGGCCTGTCACGCCGGAGGTCGCGGGTTCGAGCCCCGTCCGGTCCGCCATTTAACTCCTTGATTATTTTCGAAATATATTTTTCGAATTGCGTTTTATCCAATTCTTATCCAAGTCACTAATTTTTCGGCTCTACTCCATTATCAATGAAAGGGACTCCTCCCCTCCACTGGCATCATTGTGCCAAAATTTGGATTGATCTATATCCAACTTAGAAGCAGGAGGAGTCATGAGTAATCTAAACACAATAGGTATCGATCTAGCAAAGCGTATCGTGCAGGTGTGCATTATCAACGGTAGCCACCGAAAGCCGCTGGTTAATAAGGCGATCAAGGCCAAAGACCTGTTGGCGTATATGGCGAATCAACCCATCAGTATCATCGCGATGGAAGCGTGTAGTAGTGCCCATTTTTGGGCTAGACGACTGCAATCAATGGGCCATGAAGTGAAATTGATTGCCCCTCAGTTTGTAACGCCTTTTCGCAAAGGTCACAAAACCGATGCGAACGATGCGCTAGCTATTGCTGAGAGTGCCATGCGGCCAGATCTTAGGACAGTGCCGATTAAGACATTGATACAGCAAGATTTGCAGAGCATCCATAGACTCAGAGAATTACTCGTTAAGCAACGCACCCAGCTCATCAACCAGCTACATGGTTTACTGCAGGAGTATGGTATTGCCAGCGGCCAAGGACAACGGGCACTGATGGAAACCCTGATGTTAAGCCTTGAAGACGCTGCAAATGAACTCAGCTATACCATACGCGTCTTATTCAGTGAGCAAATGGACATGTTATCCCGACTTAACCAACGTATTGATAGGCTGACAAAGCAACTTGAAGCCTACGCCCAAGAACTTGAACCTTGCCAACGGTTGATGGAAATCGAAGGTGTCGGCGTCATTGGTGCCACACAGTTATATTGTGCATTGGGTGACGGCAGGCATTTTCGTAGTGGCCGCCAAGCAGCAGCCTATTTAGGATTAACGCCTAAACAACACAGTAGCGGAGGTAAAGCTCGATTACGAGGCATTGGTCATGGAGGGCACCCGACACTGAAAGCAACACTCATAC
>JAIPFG010000202.1 GCA_021736745.1 Pseudomonadales bacterium | reverse complement strand
GCAGCAACCGTGTTAGTGCAAATTACGGCAGCAGCGCCGACAACTGGGGCTGGCTGATCGAGACACATCAACAGGAAAGCGACGGCTTTAAAGATATCGATAACAGCAGCAAAGACAGCGGGTTTGATATTGAGGATTATGTAATCAAGGCCCGCATTAATACGGATAGCGATGCAGCTATCTACCAGCAATTGGATTTCAAGTACCAGTATTCTGAAGAGGTATCCGACGAGACCTATGTCGGTTTGACCGATGCAGATTTTAATGCAGATGAAAATCGCCGTTACGCGCTGACCGAGTTGGATGAAATGAAAACCCGCCACTCCGGCGCCAACTTGCGCTATATGGTTAATTTTAGCGAAACCTTCAGCCTAACCACCACCGCCTATTACAATCGTTTTAAACGCGACTGGTTCAAGGTAGACAAGGTCAATGGCGGTAGCTTTGACAGCCTCATCGGCGCCGCCAATGGTGGTGACCTCTCCGCGCAAGCTATCCTCGATGGTCAGGTGGATACTAGCGTCGACATCAAACACAACAATCGGGAATACCTCAGCAAAGGTCTGCAACTGGTCGCCGATTGGCAGTTTGCCAGCCATCAACTTGAAGCTGGCGTTCGCTACCATGAAGATGATGTGGATCGCTTCCAGCCTACAGAAGTATTCAACCAAACCAATGGCAAGCTTGTTTTCAGTTCCATCTCAAACCCCAGCTCCAGCAACAACCGCGTTGAATCGGCCGAGGCCGTTGCGCTGCACCTGATGGATGTTTGGACTGTAACCGAGGCCCTGGAACTGACATTGGGCGTGCGCAATGAGAATATTGAAACCCAGCAGAAACGCTACAGCGATCTGCAACGCAGCGCTAGCAGCATTACGGCAAAAAACGATGTTGAGGAAACACTCTGGAGCTTCGGCGCGACCTATGATCTAAATGATCAATGGCAGGTACTGGCCGGAGTTCATTCCGGTTTTGCCCCGGCTTCTGCAGATGCCAACGAAAATGTTGACCCTGAGAAAAGCACCAACTACGAGGCTGGCGTACGTTTTCAGGGAGACAAGCTAAGCGCCTCCGCAATCGCTTTCTTTAGCGACTATGAAAGCACTGTGCTCAATTGCACTGCCGCGTTCCCCTGCGGCGCGCAAACCAGCGGCTCACAAAGCCTCGGTAAATCGGAAATTAAGGGCCTAGAGCTTATTTTGAACGCGACGCTTTATACGAACAACCGTTTCATCGTGCCGTTAATGGTCAGCTATACCTACACCGACGCAGAAATAACCGATGCTGATGACAATGGTTCATTACAGGATGGTGACGTTCTACGTTACGTTCCGGAAAATGTGCTCAATGCCCAGCTGGGGCTGGAGTTTCATTCTGGCTGGAGCACGTATTTGAACGCCAGCTATATCGACGAAATGTGCCACAACAATAGCTGTGACCGCGCCGGCGTCGATGATAGCCTACTCAAAACCGATGATCTCTTGGTGTTTGATCTGGTCACGCAATACCCATTAAACAGTAAAACTAATATTTATTTGAAGGTCGACAATCTGCTAGACGATCAGGATATCGTCGCACGCAGCCCCGGCGGCGCTCGCCCGAACAAGCCACGAACTGCGATCCTTGGGGTGAAATTTAGTTTTTAGTTCTTCGCAAACACTGAATAAAATACGGAGCTTGTTATTTCAGAGTATTGCTAACCTAAAGTGCCGATTATCTCTTGATTATAAATTGAATCTTGGAATATTCACCCTTCGGTTAAGTCGTTCATGCAGTTGTTTAAAGGTGACACTAGCTTTAAAATATTGGCTTGGTTTTGGGTAAGGAACAAAACTTTTCGTAAGGTGTCATCATATCCTCATGGCGATACATCTTGCGTTGTTTTCCCTTGTGATCTGTCTTGGTGACCGGGAAGTAACAAGGGCGATGGAAATTCACATACCGATAAACCTGGTGTCGGTTAAGTTCGGCAAAGTCAGCGGCATGATGTTGAGGTACGTGCATATAGCCATAGAGTTTGCGGACCACCGAGCCGTTTTTGCTTTCGACCAAGGCGTTGTCGTTGCTGTGCCGCGGACGTGATTTGGTGAACTCAATACGAAGCTTTTCGAGCAGTTCAGCGATCGTATAATTGATATATTCGCCGCCGTAGTCTGCGTGAAAACCTTGGATTTTAAACGGAAACGCGGCCAGCAACTGCTTCAGTGCAGGCAGCATAAAACGTTCGCTGATACGCTCCACCGTCACGATAATTTGAAACTGAGTAACCTCGTCCACCGCGTTGATATGGTAAATCCCCTTGCGCTTGTCCAGGTCACCCTGGTGGACCGAATCAATGCGAATATAGCCGGGTTGCTCATTAGGGCAGGGCTTGCGGCGTATGCCAATAACGGCAGCCTTGGGGCGTGTTTTCGTCAAGGTACAGCGTTGTCGCTGGTAAGTGGTGGAGCCACGCAGGTTATACAGGTGTGAAACCGAGATCCTTGCCAAACGCTGATACTGAGCTTGTCCGAATCGCTCATAGGCACGCTCGCAGAGCTTTTTGAGTACGGGGCCGCTGGGTTGGTTGTGGCGTTCATCCATTGCCGCCAACAAGCGTATATCGGCGTCTGTGTACCGGCGCTTGAAGCCATTACGACAGGCTGTTTTCACTGAGACAGTGCCTGATTGATGGTATTGCTGTATCAAACGCTTGATCTGGGCGCGCGAATAGCCAGTCACCTTCATTAGGTAGCGGGTAATGACGCCTTTATCCGTCTTGCCGCGCTGCCAATACTGGAGTTTCACCAGGGTCTTTTGTACCCAGTGATGACGAGTCGGTTTACTGGTGGCGACATTGAAGACAACCGAATGGGTGCCCTCAAGAAATTGACTGATCGCATCAATGGTTATCAGCTTTTCTAAACTCATGATCGTTTTCATCCTCCGATCATGAACGAACTTAAGCGCTATTTCAGGCTCATTTGATATTGGAAATACGGCCCCTCTTCAGGCTCATCTTATATTGGAAAAGACTTGGGATGGCTTTGTTCTATAGATATCGGTAGTCTCAAGGCGGCCCTACCGGGGTTGGGCTTTTTTTGGCTTCTGACGGGCGGTATATCCTACACAGTCGGTATTGCCTTCTATATTATCGACGAACTGAATTGGTTCAACCATGCTCATGGCATATGCGTGAGGGCGACAGCAAAACCTCGGTAAGCCCACTCGACAGGTCGAAAATCGGTAATGCGGACATAGGAGCGGTTGCTTAGGGTAATCTCGTGGCCGGGGCTTTCAATCTTCAGCAAATAACGATCCAGAGTAAAGCGCGTGGGCTCATATTTAAGGCACAATATGCAAACCTCTCGCAGCGGCAGGCTACCACTAAAACCCTCATCATCTTGCCAACGCAGTGTATCTTCATCCAATGCATAATGGGTGGATCGCTTGAAAGCATGAACGCGGCAGGTATAGGGAACTGGTTTACCTAATGATTAATTAATCGATTTAAAATGGATTTATCGTACTTGGCAGTTTTCAATGGTCAGAACATGGTTTAACCTATAAACCAAGACTGAATATTATTGAATTATGCCCGTCAGGAAGGATTCCGTATTATGTTAAGTTTGAATAGAATATTCGCTATCATTGATCCAACAACCGATAACCACCGACTACTAAAAAGATTGGAACGTGTTGCCAAATTGCGTGGTGCCGAAATACTGGCTCATTGCTGCATATTTTCCGGCATCCGCTCTCAGGATCAGGAAGAATTAAAAAAAGTCGAAATTAATCGCCATGAACTGTGGCTAAATCAACTGCTCGAACCACTTAAAGCAGCTGGTATAAAAGTCGAATATCAAATTGCCTGGGATCCCGAGTGGCGCGACAATATTTGTACTGCGGCGAATGAGTCTGGTTGTGACCTGGTTATTAAAGCAACTAAGCGAAAAGGCTTGCCTGGACGGCTACGCAAGAGCTCAGACTGGCAGTTGTTGCGCACTGCAAACATCCCTGTTTTTCTTATAAAACGTGAAGAACCATTTGAAAGCGCAAAAATTCTGGCAGCAATCAAGGCTGATGGGTCTGACGAGACTTATACGAAAATGAATGACAGCATACTCAAATTGGCGAATGAAATTCTCAAACCCTATGAAAACGGAGAGTTACACGCCATGCGGGCATACAAGGATTGGGATGACTTTATAAACCCTGCCGATCTTGCAAAAAGATGTGATATTGACAGAACGCGTGCCCACAGCGTTACCGGACACCCGGAAGATGCAATTGCCGAGACAGCGAACGAGTTAGGTGCTGAAATGGTAGTAATGGGCGCCATAGCAAGTTCTGGAGTTACCCGGAAAATATTTGGTAATACCGTTGAACGTGTTCTGGATAAATTGGACTGTGATGTAGTCACTATCGTCTGGCCAAAAGACCTTGTAAATACTGCAATCCCCAGATAGAAACTTCTAAAACGTAGAAAGCCTTAGCTGTATAATGGTTAGCGACAAAACTCTCCATCACCCAATGGATGCACAACTCAAAGCTTACGATCATTCTACCCTTGTGTCTCTCTCGATGTGCTGATTAGCTATCAGTGCATCAGGCGAGGTGGTGAGCATGTTTCGACCCTGAGGCCTTTGAGCCTGTTTTGTAGATGGTGCCCCACCTTGCAATTTTCTTTGAAACTGAATGGTATCTAAGTCCGCGCCGCAGCGCGCTGAGACTGCACGTACAAGGCAAGTGGAGAAAAATCATGATCATTGGTATTGATGTAAGCAAGGCAAATCTCCCATGAAGGAATAAAAGTGACCATAAAAATTAAAAGGGCGTATGAAAAGCCCGATAAAGAAGACGGTATACGTATTCTTGTGGATAGGCTCTGGCCACGGGGGCTCACAAAGGAAAAGGCGAATATTGATATCTGGTTAAAGGATATTGCCCCAAGCACTGAGCTTCGAAAGTGGTTTGGGCATGACCCTAAAAAATGGAACGAATTCAAAAAACGCTATCAATCTGAACTCAAAGAGCATGAAGAATCAGTTTCCATTTTGAAGGCGCAGTTAAAAAAAGGCACGGTGACATTAGTTTATGCCGCAAAAGATGAAGAGCATAATGAAGCACTTTATCTCAAAGACCTGTTTAACCACTGATTTTTTCAGCCAGGATTTTAACGCAGAGTTGGGTTGAATTGAGTGTGCTCGCGACCGCAAACGCAATTACTCTGCGGTGTAGGGAGCATGTGCGTTCAATTCAGTACAGAACCAGTTAAAAGCTGGCAAGCCACGTACTGGTTACAAACTGTTCCCGAGCGGCTTTTAGTTCAATACCAGTATGATTATGGACTTCAAAATTATTTTTTGGTGTACTGGTGAAACATTCGGGTCTAGGTGTGATAAGTTTGATTGTTCTTGTAATCGATTGGTCTTATTTCGTAATGGTAGATGCTGGTAGCAGTAAAATATAATTGATGGAATAAACTACTCTGAATCAGTGGGCAATCATGTGAGGCGTCTATATGGTAAAGGGGACAATCGAAAACGAGAGTTTCAAATTAGAGTCTCTCAATCGGGTGATCCGAGAGGTGGATTCGGCGCCGGACCTTGAGACGGCGTTGCGTGTTGTTGTGGAACGCACTCGTGAATTAATGGCGGCGGACGTATGCAGTGTTTACTTCACCGATCATGATCGACAAAGGCATGTGATCGTAGCGACTGATGGTCTGGCACCGAGTGTAGTCGGACGCGTTCAAATTGGTTTTGGTAAAGGACTTATCGGCAGAGTTGCCGAGGGTGCTATACCCATTCATCTAGATCATGTTCCCGCAGCGCTGGATGAAGATTTCTTTCAGCAATCTGGCGTAGAACGGCATCACGGATTTC
>JAIPFG010000201.1 GCA_021736745.1 Pseudomonadales bacterium | reverse complement strand
GGCACAAAGTGAATAGAGGAAAGTCTGCAGAGCACCAATACTGGCGCCGCGCCCGGATTTTGGTTTTACAGTCGCGAGATAGTTCGTTTTCTCAATGCCGACAAGCGATTTATCGATAGCTTCAATTAAGTTGTGAAGCAGCGTCACACGAGATCCATCATGAGGCATATCAATACAAAGATAAACGATTTGTGTCTCATCGAAATCTTCGCGCGAATGAAGCACGACAGTCGGAAAAATTAAGGACAATACGGCATTCTTCAGCTTCGTTTTGCCAACGCCAGACAAGCCGGTGACGTAAAGATTTTCAGTGGTAGTGTCATTGCTGTTTACGGTAGTTTGGTTGGAATTAACCAGAAGCTTGATATCTATATCGGGGTTCGCAATCTCGTAGCTCCACTGAATGACTTTCGGGTCAAGCGGGTTGCGTTGCTCATACCCGGCAACGATAATTTCATAGAGTGCGTTATTAAACTCTACATAGGGCATCGTCGGAATAACTGCCTTGCGCAGCTGTCTGGTCATGTGAATTCGGTCACTCTTATTGAGCTCATTAGATGAGATAATTTGCGGGACGCTAGTCAATAATTGTCTGAGTCGTCCGGATTCAATTTTCTCGGGCAGCGCGCAAATCAACGGGTTATCACGATGAATTTCTAGCGCTGGATTTCGGTATTTTGCGTGCGTAAGAGTTACTTTTAAGGTCATCATTAATCCTTGGCGTAAAAGTCATCATGTTCGCTGTGGGCAGCGTTCGGCTCATCGGAGAATAATGTCTGATGACCGACAGATGGTGTTTGTCTATGTTCGCTGCAAATCGCCTGTACGAATCGGTTAACCAGATGAACGCGATCAAATATTGATTCTGCTGCGCGGTTTTCATTAATTTTTGCCAGGTTGGGCATGCTAGACGGAATCCGCTGCGCACGAGCATTACGTAATGTATCCTCCAAAAAAAGACTGACAGAAATCAAGCTGTTGATTTCATCTTCTTTCAACAAGTCCTGTGGCTCTCTGCCCGCCTCTTTATATGCATGTACCTCTTCAAAACTAAGCCCCGAATAGGCAATATCTTTGGCATCTAATGTGGCGAGCTTCAACCCATCTGGGGTACATAAAAAAATCATATCGACCAGTCCTCGAAAATATCGACAAGGGAAGACTTTGGCTTTGTTGCCGCTGGAGCGACGATCCTGAAGCCCTTCTGCCAGCGTCCATTCACAGTTGTAGCGAAGTCCTTTGTCCTTGAGGTAGACATGATTCCTATGCAGAGTGACTTCACCCTTCTCCAATAACTTTAGGTACAGTTCGGACTCACTGAAATCGGATAAGTATCCGGGCCGGTTTTGTAAACCCCAAGTCCATAGTTGGATAGGGATAGGTTTAACATCATCTCTGATCATTTCTCGAGTCAGAGGGTAGTCCTTGATGACGTGTTTGTTGTTGTAATGTTCGATGTAAACGAGCGCAATCTGGTAAAGCTCTGGTATCGTAAGGCACGCATTTTTTCTTGCGAGTTGTAGAGCAATATCACGATGTGATTTTGTTTGATGAGCCGGGCTGACTCCCTGAAAAAATTTACTGAACGAATTAAAGATTGTTTCAGCAAGAGGCTTGTCATCACCTCTGCCTCCCCGTGTAAATTTAATATTGATCGGTAAGTCAGTAATAGGCCCTTCGCTAACTTTATTATGGAACTCCGCTTTATCAACTAATAGTGCCATAGGCACGCCCTGGATATTCCAGAGGGCCGGGTCTAATGGGCACCCGATCTCTGCTAGAAATTCTTTTTTGTCCCTGGCAGCGTTAAATAGCGCTTCTTTTGCTGTCGCAAAACTTGGTCGAAGAAGCGTGATATATAAGCCCACTATCGCTCGAGAAAAGGTGTCCCTGACAAAATAAATGGTCGCTTTGCCTATTTTGGTTTTTCTCTCGGAATCAAACACACTGACCATTTCTTCATCGAACGGGGTTTCATCTAACTGAAATAATTCCCCCGGTGCGATGATATGAAAAAAAGCATTTCCCGGACGCCCTTGATCATTGGCTGCATATTCCGTTGCATTCTTGCGAGTTTTATCTCGCTTGGGCAGGTTGCCGTCATACTGTTTGTTTAACCAGAAATAAAACTGATGATAAGATGGTCGCTCGTGCGCAGGCAAAAGTTGGACACTGTATTTTTTACCGGTATGCGCTTGCTCTAGAGCGGTATTTTTACTGCGTGTTTTAAAATAATGCTTTTCCCAAATCTTATGGATGGTTTTGTTGATCGATGGACCGTTTTTTTTCCGGTATAGACGGAAACCGAATTGGAAATTTTTAAAATCGCGCTCGTCTAGAATTTTCCCCCTTGGTATACCTTTATTTGTAGCGCCTTGTTTGACATGAATGACGCGTGTTTTTGGAAGATGATTCGCATCTTTTCCCTGAGGCATGCCCAGTCCTTGTTTTCGACAGCCGTGTCTCAGCCAAGAGTAAAAAGTATCATAAATGTACTGTTTACTTTTGCCGGATTTAATCCTCGTTTCGTCAAAAATTTTTTCACCGTAACCGTTTCTCAGTACAACATCTAAATTCAAAGTTAGCGGGAGAATGTCTAACCATCTTTTCTCCATTTTTGCACGATAACCTTTGTTTAGTAGATCCTCATCGAGCGTGACGCGCTTATCCATTTCGAGACTAGCAAGAAATACTCGGTCGTTATCAATGTGCTCTATTAATTCGTCGTACGGTAGTCGGATCGGAAACCGTGCGATGGAATCTAGATTTATCGCGAATACCTGGTTTAATGGGATGTCTACCAAAACGATCAGATAGTCTTCAGCGATCAGTTCTGACCCAATAGTCAGAGATGACTCCAAATCGGTGTTCGGGCACACCACTGAGAATCGTTTGAGGGAGGTATTTGTATTATCCATGGATATTGGGATCAGGCAGGTGTGGGTATCAATTCAAGGTCAGATGCAGCGCATTCAAGTAGCAAAGGGCAATGCCAATTAAATGTCAGCAGATCATTCCAGACGGCGTGATATAAAAATTGTGCCGCTCGAGCATAAGGAATCCCCGAAAGTGATGCGGAGCGTTCAAGAATGTTAGCGATCGGTAGATGGGGGTCATCTGATAATGTGCCGATAAAATTAGGCAGCCAACACTTGAATACTCGCATTAGCAACGGGTTTAATTTTGCGAATCTGTATAATCTTTCGAGATTCTGAAAACGCATTGTTTTAAGTTCAGCAGAAGAAACCAGTTGATAATCAATGTCACTGAGCAGACAAAAAGATTCCTGGATTGCCAGCTTTTCAGCCGTTCGTTCTCTGACTAACGACGATTCTTGCTTTACCGGGAAGGCTATTTTTGAACCATCATCACGCATACACAGAAAATCAATAGTCTGCACAATTGGGATTCTTGAATCAGAATAAACGGGGTGTTTAACTTCAAGCTCGTTAGCTATCGCTAGGCTAGTCTCTAAAGGAATAGCATACTGTTCGTAGCATTCGGTAATCGATTGATCGTAAGCGATCAAGACATACATAAAAAGTTCGTTCATGGAGAGTAAATGAACGATACGAGCATCATCGTTGAAATGTTGAATTTTGACTTTAATCCCGCTCGATGGGATATCCTCTACTCGCCAGAATGGTTCGTATTTGCCCGATTTAATACTCTCTGTATGATTTGCAAACCATTTTGCCTGTCGGTTCAGGCTGACGTTTCTCAGTTTTTTAGCCATAAAATTTCCTCCGAGGCCGTTGAAAAAATGGCTATTCTTATTTTTCAAAAATAAGTTATCAATTACATTGATGCGATAATTCTAATATTAATTTAGGTGTATTTTTCAAAATTGCAAGCATATTTTTAATAAATAACGCATCAACAAACTTGACTGTTAATTTCATTAGAGATAATTTAATATATATTAAACACCTGAAAATTGAGGTTGTTGAGATGAATGCTTGCAAAAACAGCAGGTTACGTCTGTGCGTCAAATAAAAATGCTCGAGTTGTGTGAGGCGGGCGGCTGGCCTGGCCATCCTTTTCGCGGTCGTATCGTAGAGGCCGATGATGGGGATGGGCTGGTGGTGCAGTTGCGCGATGTCGATGCCCAGACGGGTATTGCCTGGGATTGTGTTAAAAAAGTACGGTTTGATAACAAAAAGGCACCGCGCTGGCTCGAAGAAGGCGATATCCTGTTCACGGCGAGGGGTATACGTTTTAATGCGGTCTGCGCGAGGGATATTCCCGGTCCAGCGGTTTGTTCGCCGCATTTTTTTCATTTAAGAATCGATAAAACCCTGGCCATCCCTGAATTTGTTAGCTGGCAAATCAACCAGGTGCCCTTTCAGAATCAGCTCAGCAAACTGACTGAGGGCTCAGAATCGGCGACGTTGCGCATGCCGGTATTTGAACAAATGTCACTGGCATTGCCATCGTTGCAGGAACAAAAAAAGCTGATGCAGTTAATTGTTGTCGAGCAAAAGGAGCGTCGGGTGCTGGAGCAGCTGATCGAAAATAACGAGCGGCAGATGAAAATTATCGCTTTTTCGCTAATGAACCAATCCAGCGAAAGGCAGTAAACAAAGGTGATGAATCACAATTACATAGGGTAATTGATTATGCGCAATCTCATTAATAGAAGAATTGACAGCAACAGGCGCTGCTATTCAATGGAGTCAACAACGAATGAATGACAAGATCAGCCAAGACGATATCAACAAAGCCCTCTGGAGCGCCTGTGACACCTTTCGTGGCACGATCAGCGCCGACACGTACAAAGACTTTATTCTCACCATGCTGTTCCTCAAATACATCTCTGATGTCTGGCAGGATCACTATGATGGGTATCAGGCTGAGTTTGGCGATGAGCCAGAGCTAATTGAAGAGATGATGAAAAACGAGCGCTTTGTCTTACCCAAAACTGCGAGTTTTTATGCTCTGTGGGAGCGCCGTCACGAGCCCGGTAACGGCGAGCGCATTGATCAAGCACTGCACGCCATTGAAGAAGCTAACGGCACCAAGCTTAAGGATGCAGGTAAAAGCGTGTTCCAGGATATTTCGTTTAACACTGACAAGCTCGGCGAAGAAAAGCAAAAAAATTCGATTCTGCGACATCTGCTCGAAGACTTTGCTCAACCCGAGCTCAACCTCAAACCCTCGCGTGTCGGCAGCCTGGATGTGATCGGTAATGCCTACGAGTACATGATCAAGTTATTTGCCGCCAGTGGTGGCCAAAAAGCCGGGGAATTCTATACACCGCCCGAAGTGTCCGATCTCATGGCAGAACTACTGGATCCGCAACCCAATGACAGCATCTGTGATCCGGCCTGTGGTTCCGCGTCCTTGCTGATGAAATGCGGTATGAAAGTACGCAAGAACCACGGCAGCAAGCAATACGCGCTCTATGGTCAGGAAGCCATCGGTTCCACCTGGTCGTTGGCGAAAATGAACATGTTCCTGCACGGTGAAGATAACCATAAGATTGAATGGGGCGACACCATCCGCAACCCGAGGCTGCTGGATCCCAATGGTAACCTGATGCTGTTTGATGTGGTTACCGCCAATCCCCCGTTCAGTCTGGATAAATGGGGCCATGATGAAGCCAAGCACGATAAGTTCAGCCGTTTTAGTCGCGGCATCCCGCCAAAAACCAAAGGCGATTATGCTTTTATTCTGCACATGATTGAAACCCTGAAACCCGGCGGGCGCATGGGCGTGGTGGTGCCTCACGGTGTGCTGTTTCGGGGCGCCAGTGAGGGCCGAATCCGCCAAAAACTCATTGAAGAAAACCTGCTGGATGCCGTTATCGGCCTGCCGGAAAAACTCTTTTACGGCACCGGCATTCCTGCCGCCATCCTGATTTTTCGTAAAGACAGACTCCCTCTCCCTCAGGGAGAGGGTCGGGGTGAGG
>JAIPFG010000200.1 GCA_021736745.1 Pseudomonadales bacterium | reverse complement strand
GGTTTCAAGGAAGTTGGGGATTTCCCCAGGTGTCGCTGCCAGAGATTTAGGCGCTAACCAGGAGGTCATTTCCAATGGGAAGGCAATCAGTACCAGCGCGTAACCTATCATCGCCGGGTTGAAAAGGTTATTGCCTAAACCACCATAGAGGTGCTTGGCTATGACAATGGCAAAACTAGTGGCGATCAAAGTGAGCCACCAGGGAGCATAAGGGGGAAGGGCCAGGCCGAGCAGGACAGCGGTAACGAGTGCACTGTAATCGCCGAGATAAAAGCGGAGGGAGCGACCACGTAATTTCAGTATGATCGCCTCGCTGCAGAGCGCAACGATTCCCGCCCAGAGGATATTAATAATATTGCCCCAGCCAAAATAATAGGTAAGCATTGTGAGGCCAGGTAGCGTGGCGAGAATCACCAACAGCATGACGTCACCCGTTTTGCCAGGACGGGTCAGGTGGGGCGAACTTACCCTAAGCAATGCCATCGGTCTTTAATCTCCCTTATTGTTGTCATTAACTACCGACTCGGCAATGGGCGTTTCTACCTGAGTCTCAAGTTTCTGTTTCTCTTTTTTAGCCTGGACTCTGGCTAATGCTGCCTGGATAACAGCGGCTTTGTCGTCGGCAGTGTCTGCTTCTGTGTGTTTTTCAGCCGTACCTGCGTCAAAACCTTCTTGAGCGGATCGCATTTTCTTCTGTTTATCAGCAGCGGCCTTCGCTCGCGCCTGGCGTTTCGCCTCCTTTTCAGCCGCTTCATTGTCGAGTCGCTGCTGACGGGACTCAAAACGTTGGCGTGCCCGTTCGGAGCGGGAGTGTTCGAGTTCCTGTGCACGAATTTCACCCTTGGCAAAGCGGAAGTATTGAACGAGAGGGATATTACTGGGGCAAACATAGGAGCAGGCTCCGCACTCAATACAGTCGAGCAGATTATATTTCAGTGCTTTATCGAAATCTTTGGTCTTGCTATACCAGAGTAGCTGTTGTGGTAATAGGGTGGCAGGACATGCCTCTGCACACATGCCGCAACGAATACAGGCTTGTTCGGGTGGTGGCACGGGTATTTCATCGGCGGTACTGGCTAAAATACAGTTAGTGGATTTGATGATGGGGGCATTTAAGTCGGTCAAAGTGAAACCCATCATTGGGCCACCCATGATCAAACGTGATAACTTTTCTTCGGATAAACCACAGTCATTCAGCAGGTCTTGGATTGGGGTACCCAACAAAACTTCGAGATTTTTTGGGGTGGCCAGAGCCTTGCCTGTGAAGGTAGTAATTCTTGAAATCAACGGTTCCCCAAGCGCTACTGCTCGGTAGATCGCGCTGGTGGTACCCACATTTTGGCAAACAATACCAACATCTGCTGGGATACCTCCGTTTGGCACCTCTTTGCCAGTCAGTATTTGGATCAATTGTTTTTCACCGCCAGAAGGGTATTTGGTTGGTATCGAAACGACCTTTATCTGGTGTTCTGCATCCAGCTGTTGGATTGTTTTTTTCAGTATTTCAATGGCTTCCTGCTTATTGTCTTCGATGCCAATGAGACATTCGACAGGTAAGCACTCCACTGGCATTAGCATTTGCGCGATGATTTGAATGCCCTTGATCACTTCTTCTGCTTTTTCCCGCATTAACATGTCGTCGGCGGTGATATAGGGTTCACACTCCGCGGCATTGATAATCAGCGTGACGATAGTGTTTTCCATGCTGGGATTGAGTTTGACTGACGTTGGAAATCCTGCTCCGCCAAGTCCGGTAATCCCTGCATCACGGATACGCTGTAATAACTCAGCAGGCTCAGCCTTTTCATAATCAATGGCCGGAAGGCGTTCACCCCATTGGTCGAGTTGGTCGGTTTCGATAACCAGACAAAGCCCCGTTAACCCTGATGGGTGAGGAATGTTTCTTTGCCCAATGTCGACCACGGTGCCAGAGGTAGGCGCATGGACCGCAGCACTGACATAACCTGATGCCTCAGCGATTAATTGTCCTTTTAACACGCTATCGCCAACCTGGACAACAGGATTAGCTGGCTGCCCGGCATGCTGTTGCAAAGGTAAAATCAATTTGCTGGGTATCGGAGCTTTTTCAATCGGTGATTGGGTCGAGATTAATTTATTTTCAGGTGGATGTATGCCGCCATGGAAATCCCAGATTTTTTGCTTCATGCCGCCTCATCCTCATCGACAGAAGGTTTCGGGCGATCCGTGGCGATAATCGTTGTCTGGGCCTTGTTGGCGTCTGGTGTCGGTATTTGCCAATACCAGTCTTTTGCTGTTTTTTCTAGTGGCACCATATCAATACAATCCACTGGACAGGGTTCGACACAGAGATCACAGCCCGTGCATTCATCCACAATGACCGTATGCATTAATTTTGCCGCACCCAGAATAGCGTCCACGGGGCAGGCCTGAATACATTTGGTGCAGCCGATACATTCATCTTCGCGGATGTAGGCGACGGTTTTAGCTTTTTCCTCCCCATGTTCCTCATCAAGAGGGACGAACTCTCTGCCGAGTAAATCAGCAAGGCTATGGATAGTGGATTCACCACCGGGTGGACATTTGTTGATGGCTTCGCCATTGGCAATTGCATCAGCATAAGGCCTACAGCCAGGATAGCCGCACTGACCACATTGGGTTTGAGGAAGCAGGTTGTCGATTTGATCGACGATGGGATCCTCTTCTACTTTAAACTGGATGGCAGCAAAACCCAGGACAGCACCAAAAATGAGCGCTAGGGCTAGCAGAATGAGAATCGCACTTAATACATTCACTTGTGTCGCGTCCTCAAGCCCATGTGATTAATTTGGCACAAGGCCGGTAAAACCCATAAATGCCAACGACATGAGTCCGGCAGTAATCATGCCTATCGCGGAGCCCTTAAACGGTTTCGGGACGTCTGCGGCGTTTATCCGTTCGCGGGATGCTGCAAAAAGAATGAGGACAAGAGAAAAACCAAGGGCCGCGCCAAATCCGTAAAATAAGGAGTCGATAAAATCGTTATCCTTTTTAAGGTTAAGTAGTGCCACACCCAAAACGGCGCAATTGGTGGTGATAAGAGGCAGGAAAATACCTAATACGCGGTATAGCACAGGGCTGACCTTGCGTACGACCATTTCAGTGAATTGCACCATGACGGCAATTACCAAAATAAAAGTAATGGTTTTGAGATACGCCAACTCAAAGGGTGTGAGCAGGTAGGTGTAGACGAGGTAACTACAAACCGAGGAAAGCGTTAAGACAAAGGTGGTGGCCATTGACATGCCAATCGCGGTTTCAAGTTTTCCGGAAACGCCCATGAAAGGGCAGAGGCCGAGAAACTGCACAAGCACAAAGTTGTTAACTAGTATGGTGCTCAAAAGTATAAAAATATACTCAGTCATTTATGCTTCCATCAGCGCAAAATAGGCATTTTTAGCAGGCGGATTATACCAAAAGGAATGATCTAAAACTCAAGCTTATTAGTATCTTATTGCATATGCTTATGAAATAGGATTTATTTAATTCGCATACCAGGGCGTGCACCTTCATCCGGTGCTAACAAACAAATATCAGAACCTCCCGGTCCTGCGGCTAACACCATTCCTTCAGAAATGCCGAAGCGCATTTTTCGCGGGGCTAAATTTGCAATCATTACCGTTAATCGGCCTTCCAATTCTTCCGGCTGATAGGCTGACTTAATTCCAGCAAAGACATTGCGAAGGTGATCCTCGCCATATTCCGAACCGAGATCCAGGGTCAATTGTAAGAGTTTGTCGGCACCTTTGACCTCTCTTGCCTTGATAATCCTGGCGACGCGTAAATCTACCTTAGCGAAGTCATCAAAATTTATTTGAGGGCTTTTTTCATCCGTTGTTTTATTTGATTCTAAAGAGGAGCCTATATCAATCTGATCTTCAGAAGATTTTGATGCTTCCATCGCTGCTTCTGCGGCTGTGGCTGTGATCATTGCGTCTATCTTATCCTGTTCTACACGGGACATCAGTGGCTGGAATTTATTAATCCGATGATCCAACAGTAACTGCTTGCGGGCATCCCAGGTTAAGGGTGGAATATTTAAAAAATGTTCGGCATGGGTCACTGTCGAAGGGATAACCGGTTTTAGATATACCATAAGAATACGGAACAAGTTTAAACCCACGGAGCAGACAGATTGGACTTCAAATTCCTTGCCTGGCTCTTTAGCCAATACCCAGGGTTTGTGCTCATCAATATATTGATTTGCTTTGTCGGCTAGCGCCATGATTTCGCGAATGGCTTTACCAATCTCAAGGTTTTCATAATATTGCGCTATCTGTACTCCAGCGCTGACAAATTCGTCAAACAATTCAATGTTGGAACATTGGCCGGATAATTGATCACTAAATCGCTTATTGATGAACCCGGCGCAACGGCTGGCAATATTCACCACTTTTCCGACCAGATCCGCATTAACGCGGGTTAAAAAGTCGTCTAGGTTAAAATCCAAATCTTCAGTAGTACTGTTCAGTTTTGCCGCGAAGTAATAACGCAAATACTCGGGGTTTAAGTAGTTCAAATAAGTGCCAGCGCGGATAAAAGTGCCACGGGATTTAGACATTTTTTTCCCGTTGACAGTCACAAATCCATGTGCGCGAATTGCCGTAGGTGTGCGAAAACCGGCACAGGAGAGCATTGCCGGCCAGAACAGCGCATGGAAATTAATAATGTCTTTCCCGATGAAATGATAGAGCTCAGTGGTGGCGTCTTTGGCCCAATAGTCGTCAAACGCAAGGTCTGAGCGTTGGTCGCAAAGGTTTTTAAAGCTCGCCATATAACCGACGGGCGCATCTAGCCAAACATAGAAAAATTTTCCTTCAACGCCGGGAATTTCAAAGCCAAAATAGGGGGCATCGCGGCTAATATCCCATTCCTGCAGTCCTGCATCCAGCCACTCAGCTAGTTTATTGGCCACCTGTTCTTGTAACGTACCGCTACGGGTCCAGGTTTTAAGCATTTCTGTAAACTCAGGGAGTTTAAAGAAATAATGTGTTGATTGGCGCTCAATAGGCTTGGAGCCAGAAAGGGTAGATTTTGGATTGATTAATTCGGCTGGGGAATAAGTGGCGCCACAAGCTTCACAGTTATCACCGTATTGATCAGGGGTTTTGCAACGAGGGCAGCCACCTTTAATAAAACGATCCGCTAAAAATAAATTTTTCTCCGCGTCAAAAGCTTGGGTGATTTCTCGTTCTGCAATGAACCCTTGATCACGGCAAGCGATATAGATTTGTTGGCTAAGCTGCTTATTTTCTTCAGAATGTGTGCTGTAGTAGTTATCAAAATCGATGCTGAAACTTTCAAAATCGCTGAGGTGTTCTTTATGAACGCGCTCGATGAGTGCTTCCGGGGTAATATGTTGCTGTTCAGCTTTCAGCATGATTGCCGTGCCATGCGCATCGTCGGCGCAAACATAAGTACAAATTTCCCCCCGCTGTTTTTGAAAACGAACCCATATGTCGGTCTGTATGTATTCGAGCATATGACCTAAATGAATTGGGCCGTTAGCATAAGGGAGCGCACTAGTAACAAGTATTTTTCTTGGTG
This sequence comes from Pseudomonadales bacterium, assembly GCA_021736745.1. Classification (GTDB taxonomy): domain Bacteria; phylum Pseudomonadota; class Gammaproteobacteria; order Pseudomonadales; family IMCC2047; genus JAJFKB01. Next base: position 408 of record JAIPFG010000200.1, on the reverse strand, counting down.
TTTTGTCTGAGGTTTTAGTCATTTCAGGTAAAGCTACGTCTGGGGTCATTGGTAAGCGAGCAACTATATCAGTCAAAAAGACGTTTTTGCAGTACTTTTATAGGGTGGAGACTGATTTATTATGCTTTACGAGCATCTCTTACTGTAAATACCGGTTTTGAGTGAGAGAGATTAACCGATAGATAGTCCTTCGGAAAAAATAGCGAATTTATTTCTGAATTTCCTTTGATTTTGATCTTTGATCCCCATAATAAAGGAGGTATTTATAACTCCGAGGAATTCCGATGTCAGAATTAACACAAGCACAGGTTGAGCAGGCTATAGCGGGTTATCAGGATCGCTATTTGGAGACAGATTATGTGACAGCGAAGGTAGTAAAAGCAGTCACGATAGATGATACTACCATCA